>JAJDCC010000192.1 GCA_029261015.1 Candidatus Omnitrophota bacterium
GGATCGATAAGAAAAACGGAAAAGCACCTGTCACCGTCTTCTTCAAAATAACCGTATCCAAACCAAACACAGGAAACCCAAAATGCCTTACAAAGAGCACAAACATCACTAACAGGTACAAAGCACTTCCTATGGGAAAAGCCATCAGCACTGTGGCTAGGGACCAATCCAAATACAAAAACCCAATCCCAAATAGACATATGAAGAGACGGTGCGCCACCTCAGGTAAAGCCACATCACTCAAGCGCTCGTGCACAGCAAAACCCGATTTGAGAAAATCCCCAAAGAAATACATCGCTTGGGAAAAACCAATAATCCCTACAATCTTCATCCCCTGTGCATCAATATGAAAAGCAGGCAAGGCCAACCATAGAGCAAATCCCATCAGCACAATCAAACCTAATTTCACGACTAAGAAAGTACCGGTGTATTTTAAAAGCTCGTCTTTTTGGCGACTGACTTCACGCACTAAATAAGAATTCAAACCATAGTCGGCAACTACCAAAAACATGGAAGACAGTGCCAGCGAAAACGAATACAAACCAATACCACCTGCCCCATACCGCCGTGACAATAACGCATAGAAACCAAAAAATAATAGATCACCCACAAAGCGCGCAGCGGTCAGATAAATGGTGCTTTTTAAAATATGCTGACTTGATTTCATCAGTAGCCTGCTCCGCGACCCAATTTCTTTTGTAAAGGGGCCCAAAGCGTTTCGCGATGCTTACCTGGCAATGTGTACAAAAAATCCATCCCCACACGACCAATTTGCAAAGGCTTCTCTGAAGCCGATCCTATATAACGCCCCGCTACTTTGCCGCAGAAGTTAGTTTTGTAACCCGCCTCATGAGACAATGCTATCGCCATGTCAGACACCATCAACCAGGGATAACACAAATGATCCACACGCTTCCCCGGAAGATTCGCTTCAATGCGTTGTTTAGAATCGCGCAGCTCTTCTAAAATACTCTCACGACGTTCCTCATCAGTCTCAAAGCGACCTTCCTGATCCTGTTGGTTCGCAAAATCGGTAAGCTCTTTTTTCCAATTTGCCTGTTCAAAGAAAGTTTCGGCTCCCCGCTCCTGAACAAACCGCTCACACGCTGTGCGTAAAGCCTCATTCTCAATAAAACGGCGCTCTTTGCTAAGGCGTGGCGCTGATTGATAGATGGGGCGACCTAATTGCACAGGCCGATCACTGTCCTGCATCCACTCTGGCGCATCCAGCAAAGTGAGTTGATTTCGATAACTGGGGCTCATGAAATCAATGATTTTGTTATCCGTAAAAATTTCTGTGTGCCGCAATGTGTGTGATTGAAAATCAATCCACCCAGATTCATGCATCAGCTGAATTTCTTCCCATGACAATAGAGGCCGGTCGCTACTATCACGTGCTTCAGCTAACGCTGCATCCTGTTCAAGCGTTGTCCCTATCCCTGTCGCTGAAATATGCCCTGGAATCAGAAAGATGATCACTTTCATTTCATATTGTTTCAACAGTGGCAAACCCACGCTCCACAGACTGCCCCATCCATCATCTGATGTGAGCACCACAGCCTTAGGGTCCTTAGCGATCTGCCCCGTTTCCATCGCATAGTATTCATCTGCATCTAAAGTGCGGTAGCCATTCTCCTTTAGATATCGCAATTCTCTTTCAAAACTTTTTGCTGAAACCCCATGAAAAGCGAACACAGGAATATCTTGATACGGTTTTCCATAAACAAAAGGAGGATAAGCCCCGACACCCAACTCAACAGCAAGCTTGACCGCGTTCTTTAATGTTTTGATCGCTTTAGATTTAGGCATGCTTCACCTCTAAATCAGGGCTCACTAATTCTAAAAATAGATTCAAGTGTTGCTGCGCAATTGAAGTTAAGGAAAAGCGCTCAGCTTTTTTGCGTCCGTTCACAGAAAAACGCCGCGCTATGGTTTCATCCTTGCGAATCTTATGAATTGCTTCTGAAATCAATTCGGGATTAGCCGGTTCGACTAAGAATCCAGTTTCCCCATCATCCACTAAATCAGGCACACCCCCCACCCGTGAAGCCACCACCGGTAACCCACATGCCATCGCTTCAAGCACAGAGATTGATAACGCTTCGTATTCGGTTGGCAAACAAAACATATCTAAGCATTGAACATACGCATGCACATTTTGCACATAACCAGTCATCGTTATCCGCTCACTGACACCTAATTCTTGAGCCAAAACCTTAAGGTCTTCTTCTTCGGATAAAAACTGTCCCCCACCTGAACCAATGAGGACTAAATGCAAATCAGGGTAAATCTTCAAAGACTCCGCCAATGCCCGCACTAAAAACTTCAACCCTTTACCACGATTAAACTTTCCTGAGTACCCCACAAGATAGCGGTCTTGAGGCAGCTGTAACTGCTGACGCAACAATCCCTGCTCGCCTTTTGTTACCGGGCAAAAAAGGTCCGTCTTTACCCCACAGGCAATCAACCGCTGACAATTGTCAGGCACCTTACAAAAGGCAAATTCATTCATGATCGCCGATGAGATCCCGACAAAGTACCGCGCTTGTTTTAATACTGCGGTTCTCAAACCCAACAGCGTTGCAACCCAAAAAGGCACATCGTTTGACGGCACACCAGAAGCATCGGCATAACGCCCTGAAAGCTCACCACAAGTCCCTCCCCGCATCACACAAGGTTTTCCTAGAAGTCTCATTAAAGGTGCTGCAATTAAACCCAATACGCGAAAATTCACCACACACACCACATCATAGGCTTTACGGCGTTTGATCAATTCACCTACAACAGCAGGCAGCATCAGATACTTAGCCCAACGCCCACCAAATGAAGGAGAAACACGAAACACAGGCACACCATCCACTTCATCCTGTCGTGGTAAATCCTGTGACAAACGCCGTGTGATCACAACTGTTTTGGCACCTAATGAAGTCAGTTCCCGTGCTAAATCACGCGCATCCGTCTCCCCTCCACCGACTAAAGGAAAAAAACCTTCGGACAGAATACACACAGCAAGATTAGCGGACATGAACCGATGCCCCCATAGCCTTTTTCTGCTCTCTTAGCTCCTCAATCAGGGCCAAATACTGTTTGATGTGCTCACTTGTAGAAAAAGCCTGCTGCTGAGTTTTGCGCGCCTTAAGTGAAAACGCTTTTACTTCACTGGAGTCAGCCTCATAGCTATCCAGAATCTGGGTCAACTCATCTACAGTCTCATAAGTGAACCCTGCTTGTGAGCGTTCAACAATTTCGCGCATACCACCCATGTTATGAACGATCAACGGTAAACCATAAGCCATGCCTTCCATGGCCGTCACAGGCCCCACTTCGTACCAAAGAGAGGGCACCACCAAAGCGGCTGCTTGGCGATACAACTGTTTAATGTCCTCAATATGCTTCTGACCTTCAAATTGGATACGGTCATCATCACCCGCCAATGCTTTGAGCGTTTCAGCATAAGGCCCGCTACCCACAATCTTTAAAGCATAAGGGGTCTTGGACCTTTTAAAGGCTTCGATAAGCACATGCACCCCCTTATTGAAGGTCAATTGTCCGGTATACAAAAAATAAGGGGTATCCGTAGCCGCTAACCTAGGGTTTTCATTCTCTTTGAGTTCTTCACCAAAAGTGGTGAAATTAGGAATATATTCAATGCGATTTTTAATCCCTAGATCTTGATGCAATTGCTTCTGAGTTTGACTTGGAGCAATCAATGCATCCAATCGATTGAGTGAGCGGGACATGAGACTTGTATTGCGCCAGAGCTGAGGAGGGCGTTTATAACTCAAAGCGGTGCAACTCATACAGGTCCGCTTACGACAAATTTCTTTTTCATTGCGAAACAGATAACTGGTGGGACAGACTAACCAGTGAGTGTGTAGCGTCTTAAGTTTGACCCCATGCCCCAATTCAAAAATTCCTGGACCACCAATGAGACTGACTGTATGGAAATGAGTCACATCATAAGTATTCTCTTTAAAAATTTGCTCGATTGCTTTGCGCTGCATCAGCGGCTTACCCGTTAACCAACCCAAAGTTGGCGCCCAAACACCTGCCCGGCTTTTCAAACGATGCACACGAACATTTTGATGCTGTGGCCATTCCCCTTCATTAAGGGTTTTACGCTTAGCTAAATAAGCATCTACTGAATGCACAATATCCACCTTATGCCCAAGCGCAGCTAAAGCATTACTGAGGTGATAAATTAAAATGCCATCGCCACCCAGGTTATAAGGGGGATAAAAACTCGTCACCATACAGATCTTCAGCGGCAAAGAGGCGCTCATGATTGCCCTCCCGCAATGACTTTTTCGTACAGAGCCTGTAGTTGCTTTGCCTGCTGTTCGATACCAAAAGCCTTGGTGACACGCTCTCGAGCTTGAGCACCTAAAAACTGTGCTTCTTCAGTATTTTTCAGGAGATACTGCATCGCTGCTGATAAGGATTCAGCATCAATCTGTTTCACAAACTGAGCATGCTCTCCCAGAATCTGGCGATTCACCAAGGTATCAAATGCCACCACGGGCAAACCCGCAGCCATGTACGCCAATAATTTTCCATTTCCTTCAGATCCGGGCAACTTGGCACTGATAGCCATATCAGCCGCACACAAGTACTGGGGTAATTGATCAAAGGATACGCGCCCTAAAAATTGCGTCACCTCTTTAAGGCCTAAACGCTCAGCTTTTGCGGCATATTCGGCCTCATTGGGAAAACCGATGATCACCGCATGAATGGGTTTTACCTTCTGCACCTGAGCCAATGCCTCCAGCATCAGATCAATGCCTTGATAAGTCGTCAGTACCCCCACATAAATCACAACAGGTCGATCGGTCGGAATCCCCAACCGCTCACGTAAAACCTGTTTTGTGTCCGATAATTCAAAATGGCTGACATCCATCACATCATCGAGCCAATGCACGGTACCTGGATGTGTATGCGGGGCATACCGCAGAGTCTCTGCATTTGCTTTAGTGCTAGTGACAATCTTGATGGCCTTCGACTCTACCCAGCGTTCAATTCTAGATAAAATACGATGCTGCAAACTGCCTTTACTGGTGAATCCATGTGCCGCCACTTCTCCAGTCAAACTGCCTTGATGATCAAAGATCAGTGGGATTTTGCCTTGAGGGTCAGCCAATGCTGCGACAAATGCCCCCTCATGCAAATGGGCATGCAAAATATCCGGCTTCCACTCACGGATCGCTTTCTTCACAGTCCCTACCAGCAATAAATCAATGTAGTATTTGTGAATCGATGGCCCAGCCGCCAATTTACGGTACCAAGGAACCGGCCATGTACGACGCGTTTCAATCCCCTCGACATCATCACCCAAAGGATAAGTGCATACTAAAACATCGTGACCTAAAGCCTGCAATCCTTCGGCTTCACAGCGAATCCGCACATGACAACCACGATCAGCAAAAAAAGGCGTTGGGGCAATCATCAAAATCCTCATACCAACAAACCTTCCTGTCGATACCAGGCAATCGTCTTTTTAAAGCCTTCTTCAATACCCTGTTTGGGCTCATAGCCAAGCAGCTTATGTGCTTTTTCCATCGTAAAAGAGCGGTTGTGCGTATAAAAATCAACACGTCGTCTAAAAAGAGGGGGGTTGATTTTGAAAGGATAACAAACCGCTTCACACAGCAGAGCCACTAAATAAACTGGCCACACTGGCAACCTGAGTTTGGGAGGATTGACGCTTAATAAATCTGCAATCAGCGTTGTCATAGCATTAAGCGAAATAAAATCACGATGCCCAAAGAAGAAAGCCTGATTCAATGCGTTCTCCTCTTGGCCGCACAAAATAAACCCGTCAATTAAATCATCAATATAAACCAAGTGATAATTGATTCTGCCAGAACCTAAAATGGGAAATGTGCCTTTTTGAATCTGCCGAAATAATTTCAACAAACGCATATCCCCCGGACCATAAATGGCTCCTGGGCGCACCACACTGAAAGGCAAATCATGTTTGGCGCAAAAAGACCAAACCAATTGTTCTCCTTCCAATTTAGTCCGTTGATATTCATCGCCTGGATTAAACGGAGAAGATTCATCGGAAGGAATTTGGGTCACATGCCCATGCACCCCCATCGTACTGCAATGAATGTAGCGACTCACCCTGTGCTTCACTGCTGCTTGAAGCAGATTCTCGGTTCCCTTAACATGCACATCGTGATACACATGCCTGCGAGCACCCGATTCACGATAAGAAGCTGCCAAATTATAGACCTGCTCGCATCCTGTGACCGCACGGTCAACCGCATCTGCATCGCTGATACTGCCTTCAACCACCTCGACCGAAGACCGAATATCTGCACGCAGCCGCTTGGCATCACGCACCAACACTCGGACTTCAAAACCACGCTCAATTAAAGCTTTGGCCAAATATCCTCCGGTAAACCCCGTAGCACCGGTCACTAAAACCTTCATACCCCGACGCCTCTTAACTGTTCAAAAAGCTCTGTCACTTCTTGAATCTCCTGTTCACGCTTCTCATCATCCCAATTCAACGCTGCAGCCATTATTTCCGCACACTCAACTAAGGTTTCATCAGCCGGCTGACCTAAAGTCCCGATGCCCAACCGCCTAAAAATCACATCGCTTAATTTATGCGCCATCTCGCAATTGACGGCATAAAGCACTTCGGCTTTCAATACATCCGTCGTGCCACTCAACAGCGCATCTTCTTGATCAACACGTGCCAATACTTCTGAATAGGAGGTCCCATACTCCGCTACCAAACGACGAATAATCGCCTCAGGAAAAGCAGGTTCCTGAGCCACAGCCTGTTGCATAAAACGATCCAGATCCTCAATCTCACCCCCATAAACAGGTATGCGACGACTGCGCTTGGACTTGCGTCCAGTAATCTGATTGAGCACTTTTTCTGCCACATCGCGAGCGGTGGTGTACTTCACCCCTACTACAGAAATCAAACCCGCATAACCCTCTGCTGCATGTTCCCAAATATGATAATGCCGATCCACTTGACCAAATTCGCGCTTTAATTGCGGATCTGTCACCGGCAATAAACCTGACTGAACATACAACACATCTTCATATTTCAGCTGTGCTTGCGGATATGCTGCGTTTAGCTCTACTAAGAACTGTTCAATTTCTTCCTGTGTGACGCGACACTGATCTGGAGACTCATCATGCACACTGAACTCTGTCCCGATAATCGATAGCCCTCGCCAAGGCGTGATAAAAAATAAACGGCGTCCGGTACTTTGCGGCGTCCTTGAAGGAAGCCCTAAAGCCACAACGTCGTTTACTGAGCGCGTCACCAAATTGACTGCTTTGGAAAAGCGTATTTTCTCTTTATAACCAGAAACAGCGCTGCCAAGCAAAGTCTCCAACCAAGGTCCAGCTGCATTACAAATGGTTTTGGCACGAATGTTAAACACTCTACCGCTTAAAACGTCTTCAACCTCAACCCCGCTCACTCGACCTTGCTGAGCGTTAATCCCCACCACTTTGGCATAATTCAACACGCGTGCCCCACGCGACATCGCCGATTGAATAAAAGCCAAAGTCAGGCGCTCTGAATTTTTCATCTGGCCATCTTGCCAAATGATTCCGCCCGTCACTCCCGTGTCTTCAATATCGGGAGCTAAAGCCAAACACTCCCGGCGATTCACAATTCGTGTTGCCGGAATACGTCTTTCGGGATCTTTTGTTCCCCAATTTCGATCCCAAGAAAATAAATCATACAAAACGCCCGCAACCCACATCATCCACTTAGGCTGCGTCAACCCTCGATAGGTCGGCATCAAACACGACATAGGGCGCACTAAATGCGGCGCTATACGCAATAACACTTTGCGTTCACGTACCGATTCTCGAATGCGAGCAATGTCTAGATGCTGTAAATAGCGCAATCCGCCATGAATGATCTTTTGTGAGTTTGATGAGGTTTTCGCACCAAAATCGGCTGCCTCAACTAAAGCCACATTGAGTCCACGCAAAGAGGCTTCCCAAGCCATGCAGGCACCATAAATTCCACCACCAATGACTAAAAGGTCGTACTCTTTTTGCGTTAAGGCGTGTACCACCTGTACGCGTTCATGAAGCGAAGCGTTGCTTGTCATTGTAGGGTCCTGATGGGACCCAACCCCTATGCGTCCAAATCTGCTTCAGAATCTGCTGCGTCTGTTTTATCCTGCTCTTGCTGATAATAGGCGCGGTAGTATTTGGCATAGAAAGGATTGTAGTATTCCGCATGCGTGAGAATGCTCCCCACCATTTTGGCATTGACCTGGTAAAGACGGTCTTGAGCTTCTAAGAGCATTTTCTTAGAAGTGCCACCAGCGCGGGCAACGAAAATCACGCCATCGACTTGCTGACTTAAGATCACTGCATCGGTCAATAAAAGAACGGGTGGAGAATCGATGATCACATAATCAAATTGCTGTTTAAAGCGGTCGATCATCTGTTTCATTTTACGGGAGTGCAAATACTCTGAAGGTTCAGAAATAGCAGTTCCAGCTGGCATCACCATAAGGTTAGAACCTTTTAGCCGCACCAAAAACTCTTCAGCATCACGATCACTGACCAGAGCATCTCCTAAACCTTCTTTTATGTCTAAGCCTAACCAACGCTTAACAGAAGATTTACGCAAATCGGCATCGATTAAAAGCACCTTACAGCCTGGCTGCTGTGAAAGCGTCAATGCTAAATTGACCGAAGTCACTGTTTTGCCTTCGTTATGCAAGGCCCCTGTCAGCAACAAGGCACGACCTGCTGCCCCGACACGCATGGATTGCAATTGTGTACGCAACATACGGTACTGCTCTGCAATAATTCCTTGACGGTCGTAATAGGTCACAATATGTGGATCGACTTTCGAATTAGCCACCGGCGAGTCTAATTGGCTACGCTTAATCGTAGGAGCTGTCACAGGAGTTTCTTTCCTAACCCGTCGTGACTTTGTTCTGTCCTTAGCTGCCTTTTCTAGCGCCTTTGAAATCTTACTCATTAGAACTCCTCGCTGTCGTTGGTGGCACCTGTTTCCATATTCATCGTCTTTTGTAACGATTGTTTAAGGTGCGTCGTGATCGCTTCTAGTTTTTCTGTTTGATGATTCAATATTGTTTTTGCTTGATGCTGTAAGTCTTGAAGCACTTTCTCTGCCTGCTGACACTGTTTGGCTATTTCTTCAGCCTGCTTCCTTAAAACCGCTAATTCACTCTGAGCCTGCTTCTGGTTCTGGTGATTACTGGCAATCTCTGCCTGACATCCAGTCAAATGCTGCTGAATAGCCCCTAAAGCTTCGTTATAAAAATTCCCTACCTCGGGCACATTCGCTGCTTCTTCAGCAACAGACTCAACCCCTTCAGTGGATTTAGCCACGACTTCTTCCACAGGCTCTTGTTTGGCTGGCTCTGTTGGCTGAACTTGCTGCTTTGCTGGCTCTAATGTCGTTGAAAACAAAGCCCGTCTTTTCTTAAACGCTTCTTCAAGCGCTTTAACATCTGCAGCTAAATTCTCTTTAGCCTCTGGCTCCTGCTTTGCTTCTTGGGCTCTTTCTGCTGCTTGTTGCTTCAATCGCTGTGCTTTTTGTAGCGCATCCAATATCTTGCTCATGATTACTCTTCAATTAATCGACTTTCGAAAGGAATGCGATCGCTCAAAGCTGGCAACTCAGCCGCTACTTCGTCAATCATATTAGAATCTATTGGTCGTGTTTCACTGACAAAAGCTGTGAGAAAAGCTCGGTCACAGACACTGTTTACCAAACGCGGAACTCCATCGGTGTATTCATAAATCCGTTCCAACGCATCCGCTGTAAATACAGCCTCACTTGAAGAATTAGCCACCTTAAGACGATGATCAATGTATTCATTCATTTCTTCAAGTGTCAGAGGCTTTAAGTGGTAGTACAGAGCAACTCTTTGCCTTAACTGAGTCAATTTCTTTAACCACAAAATATCTTTAAGTTCAGGTTGGCCCATGAGCACTATCTGAATCAGTTTCTCGGTTTCGGTCTCCAAATTCGACAGCATACGGACTTCTTCCAAAACGCTTGGCTTGAGATTTTGTGCTTCATCAATCAACAAAACTACATTGTTGTCTTCTCTAATCTGATCAATCAAAAACTCGTTCAAGCGATTGATCATTGCCGTCTTGGTCATCCCCTTCTCGTACTCAATTTCATATTCATCGAGCACCGCAGCCACCAGTTCTTTGGCTGTTAGATGTGTGTTTCGGATAATCGCGGTCTTCGTTGATTCGTCTAGTTTTTGAAAAAGCACGCGCGACAGGGTTGTTTTTCCAGAACCAATTTCTCCGGTAATCACCACAAAACCTCGACGCTCTTCAATGGCATAAACCATATGATTCAAGGCATCCATATGTTTGGATGATGGAAAAAAGTACCGGCTGTCCGGCGTCATACGGAACGGTTTTTCGGTGAAACCAAAATAAGACTCATACATCTTAAAGTCCCCACCTCACCAGAATTCGGTCAATACGTGACCAAATAGGCTGGAGGATGTAATGTTTAAACCCACGGAAATATCCACTTATCGAAAACCAGTTATTGCGCTGCTGCTTTCTCATTTCCAGATCAGCTTCGGTCACGATGGTTGAAATAGAACCCAACGAGGTCAAATCCAATAGATCAGCCAACTCATCTGGACTCTGAATGGATTGATCTAAATATTCTGCAAAAAGCACCAAACCGATACCCGCACCAATCCCTGCGAAAAACGCAATCAGAAAAACTTGGATGATATTAGGCTTAACCGGCTCTACAGGTAAACGTGCATGCTCAATGATCTCAAACTTACCGCCATCTTCCTCGCTACCCAAACGCTCAGTAACCATGGCCTTCTCTAGTTTCTCTAAAAGACTCTGGTAAATTTGAGCGTTCACTTCATAGTCACGATTCAAACGGGTCAATTCTTGCTGCTGC
>JAJDCC010000193.1 GCA_029261015.1 Candidatus Omnitrophota bacterium
GGTTTCAGATGGTATTGCCATGGGGACCGAAGGCATGAAAGCGTCATTAATCAGTCGTGAAATCATTGCAGATTCCATTGAGCTTGTGGGTCGTGGCCACTCCTTTGATGGCATTGTGGCTTTATGTGGTTGTGATAAAACGATTCCTGGCTCTGCGATGGGATTGTTGCGTTTAAATTTACCTTCGGTTCTTTTATACGGAGGTTCTATTGCTCCAGGGAGTTTTCAGGGTAAGGATGTGACGATTCAAGATGTGTTTGAAGGTGTGGGAGCGCATGCTGCGGGTAAGATGTCTGCTGAAGATTTAAAAGAGCTTGAGGACAGTGCTTGTCCTGGTCCAGGGGCTTGTGGTGGACAATTTACGGCTAACACCATGTCCATGGCGATGGAAGTCCTTGGTCTGTCCC
Organism: Candidatus Omnitrophota bacterium; assembly: GCA_029261015.1. Classification (GTDB taxonomy): domain Bacteria; phylum Omnitrophota; class Gorgyraeia; order Aquiviventales; family Aquiviventaceae; genus JAJDCC01. The sequence continues at coordinate 408 of JAJDCC010000193.1, forward strand.
CATTGGGTAGCGCGAGTGTTCCTGCTATGGATAAAGACAAAAATTCGGTGGCCTATGCAGCAGGGCAATTGGTGATGGATGTTTTAAAGCGTGGGCTGAAACCTAAAGACATCGTCAACAAACGGTCATTGCATAATGCCATCGCTACGGTTGCAGCAACGGGTGGATCTACCAACAGTGTGTTGCACTTATTGGCCATTGCGCGTGAAGCCGGTGTTTCACTTAAGATTGATGAATTCGATACGATCAGTAATCGCACCCCTTTATTAGCCGACCTCAAACCTTGGGGCAATTATGTGGCTACCGATTTGTATAAAGCCGGTGGTGTGGGGTTGGTCGTGAACCGTCTTTTAGAAATCAACAAGGTAAAAGGCGAAGCCATTACGGTGACCGGAAAGACGCTAGAGCAAGAAGCTTCTAAAGTTGAAGAAGCCTTTGGTCAACCGGTTGTGGTGAAGAATGACAAACCATTAGCTAAGTCGGGTGGATTGGTCATCTTGCGTGGCAACTTAGCACCCGAAGGGTGTGTGGTGAAAATCACCGGGCATGAACCCTCAGTCATCGAAGGTCCTGCTAAAGTGTTTGACAGTGAAGAGAAAGCTTTTGAAGCGGTGCAGAAGCGACGCATTAAAGCGGGCGATATTGTGATTGTGAGGTACGAAGGTCCTAAGGGTGGCCCGGGTATGCGTGAGATGTTAGCTGTGACCGCAGCCATTGTGGGACAAGGCTTGGGCGAGTCCGTGGCGCTGCTAACGGATGGCCGATTCTCAGGTGCGACGCGCGGATTGATGGCGGGGCATGTGGCTCCAGAAGCGGCCAATGGGGGGCCCATTGCGCTCCTGAAAAATGGCGATATCGTTAAATTTGATGTCGCTAAGCGCAGTATCGATGTGCAGCTTACCCAGGCTGAGTTGAAGCGCCGTAAGAAAGACTGGAAGGCCCCTAAACCGCGCTATGCAAGCGGTGTGATGGCAAAGTATGCCCAGTTGGTGAGTTCGGCCTCTGAAGGGGCTGTGACAGGGTTTGTGTCCTAAACACTAAGAGACGGTTATTGTTTTGTCGGGTTTATTAGACGAGTGCTTTGTCGTATAATAGGCCCTCCTTTCCTGCGGATGTGGCGGAATTGGTAGACGCGCATGCTTGAGGGGCATGTGAGGCAACTCGTGAAGGTTCAAATCCTTTCATCCGCATTGATCTAAACTCAAGGGGGCTTTTATGAAGTGGATACTACTCTTCTGTTTGGTTTTATTTCCCAGTAAGTACCTGATCGCAGAAGATATCACTTTGACAACGTATTATCCCTCACCTCGCGGTGTCTATAAGGAACTCCGAACCACTAATAACACCTACCTGGCTACTCAAGATGGGAGTGTTGGCATCGGCGTTGAATCTCCCCAGTCAAAACTGCACGTTGTGGGTAATGGCAGTAGTTCTATGACCAGCTCTTTACAAGTAGATAATGCTGCGGGGAATACCTTGTTCTTTGTGCGGAACGATTCAAGAGTGGGCATTGGGACGGATGCTCCTGGTGCTACTATGGATGTGAACGGTAAAATTCGCATGCGTAGCCAAACAGAAGCTTCCGATCCTCCTGAAACTGTGGTGACAAAAGGCTATTTAGAATCGGGTAGCATGGGGCCTGGTTGGTGTGATTGTGTAGAACAGGGTGGTTGGACTTGTCAAATCAGCGGGACTTATGTGATTGGGTTGACTAATCAGGTGAACCATTCGGGAAGTAACGTGAAGCATGTGGTTTGTTGTCGACCGTGCTAAGCCTCTTTAGAGTAAAGCATTTTAAGTTTCATTAAGGCTTATTCTTGACATTTAAGTGCTGTCTTGTTAAGTTAAGTTCAAGTAAGGCGACTGCAAGTGTTCTTCACACAATGCATTAGGTCGCTTCTCACTACCCTCAAAAACAGGATGAGGGGCAGGTCTATTCATTGACAGGCGGGTTGGAGGGGCATCAGTGTTCAAATCCAGACTCTTCAAGATCCTAGTCGCTACGGTTCTCATTACTGGGCTCGGGGCATTTGCTGCCGTTGAGCACATGAACCGGCGGGTGATTCAGGATCGCTATAGTCTTACCTTAAAGCTTCACGATGAATTACAAGAGCGATTTCAGCGTATCCAAACCTTGAATCAAGAACTGACCCAAGGTCTGCGTGTTGAACGTGACCGAGCTCAAGGATTAGCGGGTGAATTAGAGCTCAAGACCCAAGAACTTTCCGATATTACTGCACGACTTACTTCCGAACAGGCAGCTGTACGCGATTTACAAGCACGCTTGTTGGATGTCGGGGATCAGGTTGAGCAATTGCAGGGTGAGCTCGTTGTGGCCCTAGAAGCGCAGGAAGATCAGGTTCTGACCGCACGCGAAAAGGAAGCTATTCGTTTAGAGCGCGTTGTTGTCAGCAATACGGCATCGCCTTCCTTATCAGGCCGTGTTGTTTCTGTTCATGAAGATTGGCGTTTTGTGATTATCAATTTAGGATGGAAGGCGGTTCGCATAGGCGATACGGTTTCTATCTTCCGGAACCAGGATCTGTTAGCCAAAGCGCGTATTGAACGTGTGCAAGAAGGCATGGCTGCAGCTTCTATTCTTCCGGCATGGGATGTTGAAAGCGTTGCCATCAACGATTTAGTTAGAGCCCTTTGAGTCTAAGATGAAGCCATATTCTTTTCACCCGCGATTATTCTTAGGATTGAGTTTAAGTGCCGTATTTATAGGCACAGCAGCTTATGGCATTCCAGCACAGGCCGCTCAAACGCAAGATACTTTTGAAGAAAGCAAAACCTTGATTGCGTTGAAGTTGGGTACCACTTCACCTGTGGAAATGAAAACAAGTTTCCAAAAGAACCCGCCGACGATTCATGTGAAGTTTCCCTCTAAGACCGTAGTTGGGGCTTTGCCTGAAGTCTCACGAATGGATTCAGGACCAGTCAAAGAAGTCATTACATCTTATGCTCGTTCCAATAAGGAAGGGGTTCGTTATATTGATGCGATAGATATTCGCTTAAATGGGGAATTTGGTTATCGCGCATGGACTGATCCTGGTCGGGTCATGGTTGAGATTGCGCATCCTGCCAATATTTATGGCACTACAGACTTAGGCGCTATCGCTACGCCTCGAGTGGTTAAAGACTTAGCTAAAAGCCAGGTGCCTGCACGTTTCTCTGCAATGCAAAATGCTCTCGATGATGCTTTTGATGCCAGCGAATCGTCCAAGGTGTTAGAGAAACCCGTGCATGCGTTGAAACTCTTTAATCCTCCCAGTGCGCCTCAACCGACTCAGCAAGATGTGATGGACGCAGCCTTGGCTTCTTATTCTGTGGCAGCGGCATTGAATGCCAAAACCGACAACTCAAATCCCTACATGAAATACATTCAAGCGATATGGGGCGTTGTGGGCTTATTGTTGGTGTGTTTGGGGTACTTTGCTTGGCGCAGCCGGCAGGAAGATGACGCAGAGGAGAAGTCTGTTGAGTTAAACGCTTCAGCCCAAAGACTTTCGTCTGGTTTACGGTTGATTGATGCCTTGGTGTGGAGTGCGTACGAGCGGCAGGGATATACGCTGATCCGTCAAACCCCATTAGAATCACCACTGGGTATCTTAAGGACAATTGATAAGGACGAAGAAACTTATGGTTTGCTGTGTGTGAGTCATGGATTGTTCTGTGAGCAAAAAACCGTTGAAGATTTTTATGCTGAATTGATGAAGCAAAAATTGTTTAAGGGTATTTTGGTGACTTCAGGTAATTACACCATACCCGCGCAACGTTTAGCCAAAAAATATGACATCACTTTGGTAGGTAAGCAGCAATTGATTGAGCTATTGACCATTGGCGCTACGAATGAATATGTGTTGTCGCAGTTAGACAGCGCTAATAAGCGGTTAGTGGACGCACAGAAATCTGTTAAGGAATATTCGACAGAGCTAGAAGGATTACGGCGCCAACGCAATGAAGCCAGTTGGTATTTGGGTAATGAGCGTGTGCGCACTGCGGCTTTAGAAGATCGGGTGACAAGTCTTAAAGCGAAATTGAATGAATTTGAAGGCCAGTCTGCTCGTTGGCAGCAAGCTGCGGATCAACTGCGCAAATCATGGGAAGAGAGTCAGTGGTATTTGGGTGAAACCCAGCAGCGCATTAAATTTCTTGAGAAACAATTAGATCAAGTACGCAACAAGCTCAAAGAGCAAGAATCCCCAACAGAGGCTCCTGAAGCGACTCAGGCGACTCAAAAAGAGCGAACCAAAGCAGAGCCTAAGAAAGTGCGCAAGTCTTTGGTATCCACAGCAACGCCTTCAAAAAAGTCATTCTCTGAGAGACGTTTGTCAAAACGTGCATTTTTGCCAGAAGTTGAAGTGGAGATGAAACATTCTAGTAATCGTATTGTGTTTACTGGAACACCTTTGGATGTCAGCGGTACGGGATTGCGCGTTGAAACAGATCAACAGCTTCCTCTGGAAGAGCCCATCCATGTTTCTATTCGATTGCCAGGACGCAAACGACGTGTGGTGTCTTTGGCTAAGGTGATGTGGCAGCATGCAGCCATTGATGCGCCACGCTACCAGAGTGGGTGTCAGCTCATTGGTTTGTCGAGTGCTTCTAAAACCTTTTTGGAACAGTTGACAGAGAAAGCGAAAAACTAGACAATTATGAGTATGAAAGAGCGTCGCTCTACTATCCGTCTTCCATACATCGGTCGGGCACATTACTGCCCGTCGGCTGATTTGCTCCCTCGAGATGGTTGGATTGCAAACATCAGTGATACGGGAGTTTCCCTTTATGCCCAAGAAAATCATCTTTTGAATGAGCGCATCACGGTCAGTTTTGTGCCAGAAGATGAAAAAGAGCCGCTAACAGCAACGGGGGTGGTGAATTGGTCCAGTCAAGAACAAGTCGATGGACGATGGTACCCGACAGGGATTTCTTGGCTGCCCATTGAAGAGAATTCACGCGAGCGTTTTGAAGCATTTATTGACTCGGTCAAAGACATGGCGCCTTCTGCTGAGCCTACAGCAGAAGCCAAACAGGCTGCACCGAAGAAATCTACGAAAACCATTCCTAGTTTTGATATTCCCATCAAAGAAGCTGCGATTCGCATTGGTTTGGGGATGTCCGCGATGGCAGTTGTGTTGGGGATTATTGGGGTGATTTCAATTTGGGGTGAGAACCGTACGTTGGTGAGTGACATTCATTCGCGCGATGCGGTGATTCAGCAGATGGAATTACAGACCAAAGAATTACGGAGTGAGTTGTTACACACTCGTGGACAATTATTGGACACCGGTAATGCGATTATGGAATTAGAGACGCAAGGTCGGTTTTTTCAAGATGAGATTTACCGTTTAAGTGATGGTTTAGAGCGTTTTCAAGAGGCCTATGCAAAAAGTCGTGAGCAGAATGAGTTGCTCAATCGCGAGCTGGGTATCATGAGTGCGAACCAGTGGGATTTATTTTCAGATAGATCTCAACTGCTGTTATCGAATTCGGAATTGAAAGCACAGTTGGATTCCATTCCTAGCTTAAGGCGAGCTTTGAGTTCAGCGATTGCTGCTGAAACAGCTAAAGCATATCAGGATGCCGAAGAGGGGCAAGAGTCACGGCGATCAGGAAGGCGTACGGTTATTCAGGTTCGTGATCCTGAGTTTGCTGACTACTAAGCTTTGCGCCTATCCGTGACGTAAGTACTTTTCTCTGATTGTTTTGCCAAGGCTTTTAGTTGAGCCCCAATTTCAGCAATTTCAGCTGGGTGATCTAAAGGTCGGTCTTTAGTACTTACTAAGGCGATAGCGACAGACAAGAATCCTGCCTGAATCTCATTTCCTGAGCGGTCTTTGTGCAAGATATACCCGCGTGCTTGATCTTCAGGGTCGTACAATTGAATCGCCATTTCATCGAAGCGTTTCAAGATCTCTTCACACAATTCTTCAGCAATATCAGGATCACTCAGAAGGATAAAATCATCACCGCCAATATGTCCTAAGAAATCATTGGAGCCGCCTTTGGCACGTGAGGCTTCCATGAGAACGCGGGCTGTACCCGCAATGACATCATCACCACGCTTAAACCCATAATGATCATTAAAGGCCTTAAAGCGATTCAAGTCGACATAACACGCGGCAATTCCGTTACCTTCACGAATGCGCTTATCGAGCTCTTGTTGTATCGAGGCATTACCTGGTAGGCGGGTTAAGGGGTTAGCCTCAAGTCCCTGGGCAGTTCGACGCAGCACCATTTGAACTCGTGCTAAAAGTTCTTCCGGCTCAAAAGGTTTGATCACATAGTCATCGGCACCTGCATTGATGCCTTCGACCTTGTCTTGAACCTCTTTTTTTCCGGTAAGCATAATGATGGGGACATGACGGAGAAAGATATCCTGTTTGACGGCTTTACATAATTCTGGCCCGGTCATGACGGGCATCATGTAGTCCACAATCATAATGTCAGGGCGTTGCTGCTTGACCAAAGCTAAAGCCTCTTCGCCATTGTCGGCTTCTAATACTTTAAAACCTTCTGCTTCTAAAACGATGCCCAATATTTCTCTCAAATCGGGTTCATCATCAGCGATAAGTACGAGCATTCCGTCAGTATCACTCATCGTTAATCCTCGTCTTCTTCATCTTCGTCCTCATCATCTTCATCATCGCGACTGTCCAAAGCCGCTTGCAATGCAGTAATGACTTCATCAGGATCGCAAGGCTTCAGTAAGTAATCCTGGGCTCCTAATTTTAACCCTTCTTGGCGGTCTTCAATACGCTGATCGACACCTGTAAGGATGACGACTTTAATTTTTTGGGTAGTTGGAGATGTTTGTAATTGATGAAGTAATTCCCAGCCATTCATATAAGGCATTTCTAGATCTAACAACATGGCATCAGGTTGAATGGCTCTAATGATTTCTAATGCCTCTACGCCATTTTGGGCGCCTGAAGTCATGAACCCCTGAAACTCTAATGCCGATGACATGACATCAATGATATCGGGTTCATCATCAACCAGCAAGACGAAGGGTTTGCGATAAATGTGGCGAGCTAATGTCCATTTAATTGTGGCTTCTAAAGCTGCAGGTTGTGCATTAGCTGGCAGTGTTCCTGTGGCCCAACTGGGTAGGGAAGATTCTATATCCATGGTGTCTGTAATCGCAATGATGGGGGTTGTCCAGGTGAGTGGGTCTGATTTGAGTTCCTGCACAACAGAATTAATGACTTCGATGGGTGAATTGACATCCAAGAGTGTAATGACAGGTGGATTTTTTTTAACAATGGTGACCGCGTGATCACTGTTTTGAGTGCTGATAGTCGGCCAGCCAATTTTTTGTAGACGGCCAATGAGGTCATGTTGAATCTTTAGATTTTGATGGATGATGAGAATGTTTCTTTTTTCCATAAGATCAACTGACTCCTTGTGGTAGGTCAAAAGCAAAGGTGCTGCCTTTGCCTTGCTCGGATGTGACTGTTAGTGTGCCCTTATGTGCTTCAATAATGCGTTTGACTAGAGCTAAACCCAGTCCAGTTCCTTTAATCGTTTTGTTAATGGGATCCGCGGATCGATAGAACTCTTGAAAAAGCTTAGGGACATCTTCTTCAGGTATACCACATCCTGTATCAATAACGCTCACAGTAACAGATGTCTCTGATTTCGTTACGTTCAATGTGATTGTGCCTTCCTCTGGAGTATATTTAACGGCATTGGACAAGAGATTCATGAATACCCGTTGTAGGTGCTGTTCATCACCCAAAATTTCTTCAATGCCTTCACACTGGAGGTCATAGTTAATCTTCTTGGCATCGATTTGAGGTTTCACCATTTCATTGACCGTGTCCAGAAACTCTCCAAAGGCAATGGGTTTTTGTTCCATCGTGATGCGACCGGATTCAATACGGGCAATATCCAATAGATTATTGATGAGTTGTGTGAGTAGGTCAGAATGTTTTTCTATTTTAGCCAAACGCTCTTTTTGAGCCTCAGCAACTTCACCAAAACGCCCGCTGCATAGAAGGGATGCATAACCTTTGATAGCTGCTAAAGGCGTGCGCAGTTCATGCGATACGGCTGAAACGAAGTCTGTCTTGGCTCGATTAAGTCGGGTTAGTTCTGCGTTTACGCCTTCTAAAGCTTCGGTGCGTTCTAGAACTTTTCTTTCAAGGATTTGCTGAGATTGATAGGCTTTTTCAAAAAGAGCGGTGCTTTCGACAGTCATTTCTAAATAGCTGGCAAGCATTTCAATGAGTTCTTGATCGGCTTTGGCGGTTGTTGCGCTTCCCGTACGACCGAAAATCAGCAGGCCTGAAACGCCATCACGCGGAAGGACAGGAGTAATGACGAGTGTGGGCGAATTGACTAATTCTAAAAGTTTTCGATACCGCGGATCTTCAATGTGAGAAGAGTGGAGCAAAGTGACGGAACTCTTAGACATAAACTCTTTCAGGAGTCCTTGATCGAGTAAATAACGTTTGATGTGTTCTGCTGTGATTTGACTGATGCCAACAATAGATTCCCATGTCAATTTTTCGTCATCCTCGCAAGAACCCGACATGCCTTTAGAGAAACCAAAGTGCGTGACAATTTCAGAGTCGAGTTTGGCGTAAATTTCAGAAGAACCAATACCCATTTTGAGTTTTTTCTGAAACTCATGCAAGGACATGAGAGAGGCTAGTCGTCTGTCCAATTCTTCTTGAGTTTGATGAAGTTCTAAATCTGTACGGATGATGAGCTTGGCCTGTTGATCCACTTGTTCATAGGCGGCTCTAAGCCGATCAATTTCCTGAATATCCTTTTGAAAACTCACGACCTTAAGCGCCAGTAAAGTGAAACTGATCATTAAAATGGCAATGCCCACAAAAATTAGCTGTGAACCTGCTAAAAAGGGTAAGAGGATGGTTCCTATAACGCCAATTATAAAAAGCGACCATACTAACTTCATGAGAGTTCGCTCCCTAAGGTCAGTAACAGCGAACAACCACTTTGAGCTGTGAGGTTCTGGGGGAGTCCATCAATAACAATGGGGGCAACTTCGCCATAAGTCACCAATCCTGCAAAAGGGACATTGGCTCCGATCAAGTGGCGAGCTGCGGCAATTTCGTGTTCAACATGCGCAGTTCCCATGAGTTTGATTCGTGAAAATGAAATAAACATTAAGGCGCAACTGACTTGTGCCATATTTTCAATGGAGCTACGTGCAGCGTTACGCACGGCATCTAAGGCCATAGATCGACTGCTGATCATGACTTGCATCCATGTGGAATCTGGCACAGTATCATTACACACCAAGCAACCATCCTCTGTGTAATTGAGGACATTGCGTAAAATCCATTCATTCGATCCATCATGTTGAATACCTAATGGATATGCCACGCCTTGTCGCGTGATGCTAGTGTAGGGAACATTGGCTAGGCGTTCTTCTCCGAAATATTCGGTATAAACTGACGTGGCTGTTTTATTATCGAGTTCCATGAGTACATGTGCTTGTGATTTGGTAATGCGTCTGGGTTTACTGATGGGTAAGAACCCATGCGTCATCCCGATGCCTACTTGAATGGGACCGCTAAATAAAGCCCCTACAAGGCTGTGATCATAGACTTTCTCTTGATGAAATTGTGAGGTGCGCGTAAACGATAAATCATCGCCACACAAGCCCCCTACAATCGGACATCCTGCGCCTAAGGCTTCTTGTAATCCCCGTATCCAATCGGATGAATTGCCCATGAGACCATCTGATAGTAACAGCATCAATTTTCGGGCATTTTGAGGAATATTTTTGGCGGCTCCATAAGCCACTTTTCGACCGGCTTGCAAAGGTTCTTGTCCGGCATTTTCGCCGATACCAATACCCATTTTTACAGCAGGCGCATGAAATAAAACGATAACACAGCTGTGGTTCAACAAGCCTGTTGCAACAATCTCACCCGCTGTAGTCCCGCCTATTAAAGGAACATTGGGGAGTTTTTCAGCAAGAGCGCCTAAAAGTTGGGAGTGGTCATAAACGCTGGAAGCAAAGACAAGTGCAAAATGGGGTTCGGCTCCATCCAGTTTGGACAGTGCCATATCGGCAGCGGCTATGGCTGCTTGTGTCGATACCGTTTCGCGGCTAAACCCCACCGCAGACAGCATCGGGCTTGAGGCTTGCTCTAGAGGCTTCATAAGGTAAGTATATCTGATAATGACTGCTAAAAAGTATGTAGGAGGGAAGCTTTCTAAGTCGTCGATAAACTGGGGCTTTTGGGGGTGATTTTTGATCGGCGTTTATCCACATAAAGTTTTTCATCGGCGAGCTTAAGCACATCATTGGGGGTTTGAGAGGAGGCCTCTATATGGCCAATGCCTACACTGAGGGTGACCTTCGGAGAGGGCGCATCGTCAATAGCGGGGATGCTGATCTGCCGCAATTTATCTGCAACAATTTCAGCTTGGACTAAGGTTGTTTCAGGTAAGGCAACGATGAATTCATCACCACCAAAGCGGGCTAAGACATCCGTATTGCGCACTTGCTTGCGCAGCGATGCGGATACTTTCTTGAGTACTTGATCGCCTGTAGGGTGGCCCAACTGGTCATTCACTTGTTTGAATCCATTCACATCAATCATTAAACAGGCGAGCGGACGCTGATACCGTCGAGCACGTTCAAATTCTAAACTCCAACGGTTTAAGAAAAATCGTCGATTAAACAATCCGGTGAGTTCGTCAGTTGTGGCCAATTGCCTCAAGCGTGCTGTTGTTCTTCTTAAAGCGGCTGTTCTGCGTGTTACGGCTTGTTGCAGGATATAGGTGCGTGTGGCCAGTAACCAAACAACCCCTACCAGTCCGATACCTGCAAGAACACTGAGCGCAATCACTAAAATCGAAATCCAGGAAAGTGTTTTGATGAGACCGGTATCACCCGGCTGCATTTGGATGACCCAGTGTAAGGCATCAATGGTGAGCGTACTCTCTGCCGTAATAGGTTTTGAGTTTGTTAAGGAATCAAGACGCAGCCAAGCCTGATCTTCATAAAGCACAGTTTCATTAGAAACCACGCGGAATCGATGACGGGAATCACTGAATGTGGAGAAAAAATCTTCTAACAAAGGAATGGCATCGAAAATTCCAACGACAGCCGTTTTCTGCAGCTTACTATGTCGCAAAGGTTCCATCATCACCAACAAAGTGCGCTTTTTTTCTAGATCCACTACATGGGTGGAAGGGACTTTCCAGATACCCGGAATACGGCTGCGCTGAAGTACGGATTGGTTGAGTGCCTGAAATTCACTGCGACTAAGTTGTTGAGGCCCGTCCCACCAAACTGGTTTGGCAGTGTGCCGGGTGAGTCCGGTTCCTAATAAGTGTCGTGTGTGTTCACTGGCGCTGGCTCCCACAGCTTGAAGTTGTGAGAAATTCAAATCAGGCTGACGGTTAAGGATGTCCCTTATGAAGGTGAGAGTACCTCGACGACTGTTTAATGAGCGCATCAATTGTTGGCGAGCATTCTGGCATTGAGTTTGCACTTCAGTTTCGAGAACTTTGCGTTGTCGCCATTGGGTGAATTGGTTGATACAAATCACCAAGAGCCCTACACACAAAGTGATGAGGCATGCCAAGAGCACACGCTTGTAGCGCCTAAGGTTCAGTCGAAGATATAAAGTGGATAGGTCTAGTTTCATAGGACACTGCCATTGTATTACGTAATATTCTGATCTGACAAGCAGTCCAAATGTCAAAGTAAGCTAAGTGCTGTGATGCGAGTGGATTGCAACAGAAGGGTTAAAAGGTCTGTCGTAGGGTGGCACTGGCCTCGTAGGCATACCACAAGGCGATTAGCGTGATGATTTCTGACAATAAACCTGGGGCAGCAAAGGGATTTCCTTGCAGGGAAATGAGGCCTTCTACGGCTAAACAGCCAAATCCAAAAATTAAAGCAGCGAGTGCTCGCTTCATTAATGCGTTAGGAACTTGGAACATTAGGCGTAAACAAAAACCGACTAAACCTAATGCAGTGAGTTGATAAATACCAAAACTTAACCACATAATCCAAGGCACAAAGTCAGACAAAACGACACACAAAGCTTGCAGTACGATGACTGGCAGTGCAATACGCGCAAACTTTTCAGGACTCATTGCAGGGTGGCGCAACATCTGATCAATCACAAATAACCCTGGGATGCCCAAACAGGTAGTGGCTACGGCCCAACGATAGTGATGAATCTGGAAAAAAACTTCAGGAAATGACTGTAGGGCAAGAATAGTCATAAAATAGCGAGTCAAAAGAAATGCTCCTGTAGCCCACAGCAGCCATTTGAGCCATGATGGAGAGGCTTGACGATAACCGCTCAAGGCGAGCAGGACAGTTCCGGAGGCAAATCCCGTCAAATACAGAAGGAACACATGACTCATATCAGTCTCTTTAGGCTGCGTTTCGTGCTGTTTTAGATTGCAAGAGTGTTTGAGATGCGATGGCGTAGGCGCCGAATAGAACACCTGAATAAACCACATCACCCATCAGCATGTTGCGGTAGTAAGGAATGCCGGCCACATAACAATGCCATAAACCTTGGGCAGACTTGGCATACATATCATGCATGAACCATACTGCAAAATTGGTGATCAAATAGAAAACGGTAGAGCTTGCTAATACACCACTGATAATACGTGTCCATTGCGGTTTTTGTCCTACCCACCAACCGATCATACTGACAAGGGCAAAAGCTCCCATCACAAACAACAGGGTGTCATGCCAGCCAATAAAAAGATTACTGATGAACAGAATTGCCATCGGAATCCATAAACTGTTTTTACGTCCCAAAAAACTGCCCGCAAATAAAGCAATCGCTGTTAGCGGAGTGAAGTTATACGGATGGGGACCTAAGCGTCCGGCAATGCCAACCAAAACCAAACCGGCAATAAACCACAGGGTGTGTTCTTTTTGAATTCTTTGCATCGTCATCTCGTGTTAAAAACTGACTCTTACGCCAGCTAAATAGGTTCTTGGAGGCATAGGGTTTTCACCCGTACTGATTAAAGTGCCGTTACTGGACTGAAATCTAGTGTACTCTTCATCGGTCGCGTTCTCAACTGTTATATAGGTGGTGGCCCAACGATAGGTATAACGTATTCCTACGTCTAGTACCCCATAGTTGTCTCCTGGCAGTCGATTGGCGAAGTCGTTAATCCTAAAAAAGTCAGCAATCAGTTCCCAGTTCATCCACAACTCTAGGTTATTGATCGGGTCGTATTGTGTGTACAAAGAGAACGCATGGTCAGGAACTGCGGGTAAGGTATTGCCTTTAAAGGCGCCTTTGCGGAACTCAGCATCCAAAAACGTGTACGCTAAGCGTGCTTGCAATTGCTCAATGGGGAGTTTGGGTTCATAGCTCAGTTCTACACCAATACGGCGTGTGTCAAAGTTTTGATTCTGAAACGCCAAACTGTTGAAGAGGATTTCATCATCGACAATCGAATGAAACCAAGTGGCATCTAATTTTCCAATCAATTCATCCTCCCAGTGTAGGCCCAATTCAAACTCCTGTCCTTGTTGCGGCGATAGGTCAATGTTGCCGTTAAAGGGAAAACCTGCCAATGAAATAGGTGCGGAGAAATCAAAGACATTCGGTGATTTAAAGGGGCGTGCGTAATTAGCATAAACCGTTAACTGATCTGTCACATCAAAACTCGCGCCCACGCGCGGTGACCAACCTTGGAAGCGTAAGGATCCTTCAAAGTTAGGGAAGGTGAGGTCTTCTTGAAAACGGGCTTGATCAAAGCGTGCACCCGCAATGAATGAGGCACGGTCAAAGAGACGCAAAGTGTCTTCAACGAATAGGCCATAGCTCTGCTTATTGCTTTCAGAGTAAGTGCCTGTAACGGTGCCGGTGCTGGATTTTTCATCGGCTAAATCAATACCAGCCACTAACTGGTTGTTTAAGTCATCGGTCAAATCATCTGTATGTGTTGCACGTAGGTGTAATCCTCGTGATGGAGAAAAAGAAGCAAAATCTCCAAAAGCGGTAATCGAGTGTGTCTCTTGATCTTTAATGAACCCTGTCAGTGCTAAGTCGAGGGTCTCATGCGGTTGGAATTGCATATCAGCAGTGACGGTAGTTAACTCATCTGTAGAATAACCCGGAAAACTGCCAGCCTGCCGACGACGCGCTTGTGAGGCTTCGGGGGTGAGTCCACCCGAAAAACGCGTGGTGTCTTCGCTGTGTAGGACTTGTGTGTTGAGGCTCCATTCAGGCGTTATGTCGATCCCGGTGTGTGCCGTAACGGTTGTGTTGCGCGACTCACTGGCTTCACGATAACCGCCGACATCTTTACGCTGATAACTGGTCCCAATGCGAAAACGTTCGTGCCGTGCGCGTGTTGATACAGTATATTTGCGTTGCCCATAACTGCCCACTTCAACCCCAGACTCTGCATCCCATTTATCGGTGGGTTCTTTTTTGGTGACAATATTGATGACACCCGAAAGCGCACCTTCACCAAAAATAACTCCATTGCCTCCGCGAATGATTTCGATGCGTTCGATTTCAGAAAGCGGAATGGATTGCCAATGAATCGCATCGCCAGTCATGCTGTTTTGGCGCACGCCATCCAAAAGCACTAATGCGCCACTGCGCGAGCTGTTGACAACACCACGCAAGTTAACGGCACTGTCAGCACCTAAACCAAAGCCACGCGAGTCAAAAGTAGATACCCCCGGATAACGGCTTAACAAAGCAGCCACATCATTGGCGCCACTTTGCTGAATGTCTTGGGCTGAAATGATGGTGACATGGCCGGGAAATTCTTTTATAGGAGTTCCTGTGCCGGGAATGCGGTTGGCTGTGACGATGACTTCGGTTTTATCGTCATTCGCATTAGGGGGAGGTTCTGCAGCCAATACAGAAGAAGAGAACAGAAAGCTCATTCCAATAACTAACAGATAACGATGACACATAAGCAACTCCTCAAACGCAACACTGCGTTGTTGGGTATGCTCGAAATGAAGGGGAAACAGAGAGCGCGCAGAAGTGTGTCTGCACGATGGACTCACTGGACCGTCCCAATCCTCGAGGACAATACCGACATTAGAATCACTGGCAGGTCTTCTGACTTAGGGGATCGTGAACTGCTAACAAGCAAAAACAGTTCAGCCTACTCAAGAGCACCTTCCCACCCAACATCAGGGCAGTGGTTTACCCGCTCTTTTTCGTCCCCCCATACAGCGGCGGGGCCGTTCCGGATTCACACCGGATTCCCTTTTAAGCATTCACACACGTGTGCAAACACACCAGGAAGTTTTCATTAGACATCACACCATTGACGCTGTCAACGCGTCTAATGCACACTGAAGATCAGTCGTTGTACATATCCAACGGGCTGTCATCAGAGAAGAGAATATAATTCTTACCGACTTTAGGGGTCCAAAAGGTAAAGATCTCACCAAAACCACCTAATGTCCTAAAAAAACCTTGGCCTGCAGCTTTAGTGATGTTGGTGACAACATTGCCTTTGCCTTCACGGGCTGCTTCAGCAGGATATAAAATCAATTCAGTCCACCCAAAGCCTGCATTCAAGGCACCACGCATAAGGGTGTTTCCTGCTTTTGTGGTGTAGGCAATATCAGGGTTTTCTAAAGTTTCGCTAAAGGGACAGCGTTTTTGTGCGGCTGTCTCCTGTGCTTCAACTTGAGCAGGGGCAGACAGTAAAAATAGGGTCATCAATATCAGAAAAGTTTTGCTTAGAAAGTACATGGGTTTTCCTAGATCTATGTTAATTGCATGAATCGATGGATCTATTATGGGCCTGCCCTTAGCCGAATGCAAGCACCGCTCCCGGAAGTTGACCTGCAACAGACCTCATGCTAGCATGACTCAACAGTTAACCTCTTGGAGACATTAGAGTTATGAGCGATGATCGACCTTCAGATGGCCTGGTTCGCATGGAAATCAGCCGAATACGCATTGACGAACGTCGGGGCGAGCAGGTGGTGGTGCTGAAGGAGGTCGATGGGAACCGTGTTTTGCCCATTATTATCGGGATTTCTGAGGTGACTGCCATTAAAATGAAGATCAGCGGCATTGAGCCGCCCAGGCCCCTGACCCATGATTTGCTACAAAGCACGATTGAATCATTGGGTGCTGTTTTGGATTGCGTGGTGATCAGCAAGTTGGAATTCAACACCTTTTATGCGCAGCTTGTCCTAGATACAGCAGGGGAATCGCGGGTTGAAGTGGATTCTCGCCCGTCGGATGGCATTGCCTTGGCCCTAAGAACCGATGCGCCTATTTATGTGGCTGAAGAGGTTTTGGATCAAGTGGCCTCCAGTTTTGGTCTTTAAACTTCCGAGAAACCCTGCATGAAAGTGTTGCGTGTTGTCTTTTGGATATTGTGTGCGGCCGCTATCGCCCTGGGTGGGGCGATGCTCTTTATTGTGCTGCAATTAGCCTATGGGCAATCCGTCACCCAACTCCTGCCTTCGTTATATTCAAAGTTAGCACCGGTATTACCCGAAGCTTTAAGCTTTCGTGATTTCCTTGTGGGGATGACATCCATTTGCATTGCCTTGCTCCCGCTATTCCTCATTGCTTTTTCTGCCATTGTGATGGCACTTAATAGCCGTTTAATTGCTGTGCGTCAGCAACAGATCAACCTTTCAGCGGCGGCGCAGCATGCTTTAAATGAATCTGAAGATCAGCTCAAGAAGCAATTAGAGCAATTGCACAGCATGAGCAATAATTTCTTAAAACATGCAGAGAAGAGTGAAGTGATTCGTGCGATTGCAGATGAAGTGAAGCGCCTCACGCATGACACTTCGCGCAACAGTGCTGTTGCTTTGTGGTTGCTGAACCTTGAAAAGGACACCTTGTTTTTTGAAAAAGGGGTTTCTTGTGACCAGAATATTTTTGCGCGCTTGGAATGCCAACCCACCGAACAGCCTTTTGCACGGGCATTACAAACCTTCCAACCCTGGTTTGTTCCCGCCCAGGAAAATACGCTGACACTCATTAATGAAGATGCATTGAAAAAAAGTGGTCTTGAGCAAAACATTTTGATTGTGCCACTTGTGGCAGAAGAACGCACCTTGGGGGTTTTATTTGTTTTTTGCAGTGAAGAATTTGTGCAGCGTTATCAGAAAGAGCGTGAGTTTTATGATGTGGTATGGAGCCAGATTTCTTTAGCGCTCGCTGTGGCGTTGCAAGGTGAAGCTGCCATTCTTGACCGCTTAACGGGGGTGCATACGCGGCATTATTTCATGAATCGTCTGTCTGCAGAAATGGATCGTGCTCGGCGCTATCAATATCCTTTGACACTATTGATGATTGATATTGATAACTTTAAAGATGTGAATGACATGTTGGGGCATCAACGTGGTGATGCCGTGCTGAGGATTGTTGCCAAATTCCTCAAAGAAGGTTTGCGCTCCAGTGATTTGGCAGGCCGTTATGGTGGGGATGAATTCATTGTACTCTTACCAGAAACAGGCTTCTTTGATCCAGAACAAACACAAGCCGGAGGCATGATTGTTGGTGAGCGTTTACGCCAAGCTGTTGATGAAGAATTTCGCGGTTTGCAAAAGCCTCTTAACATCAGTATCAGTGTGGGCATTGTGGTGCGTCGTTATCCAGAAGAATGTGATGTGGATGAACGCGAGCTGATTCGTTTAGCCGATGAAGAATTGTATAAGGCTAAAAAGGCGGGGAAGAATGCGGTCTGTATTTATCCTGAGTCTGCTGGTGAAGCGTTTAATCGTGAGGCTGTCTGATGGCTTGTGATGAGTGTAAAAAACGAGTCTCTTCTTTGTGGCGTGTGTTTGGTGTGTTGGTATTAGGTGTGGCTGCTGGATATGCGGGTAATGAACTTTCGTATGTGGATTGGAAACCTGCAATGGTTCCGGTAGACGAAGTTGCAGTGACCCTGCGTTATGATGCCATGGGCGATGGCCATTTTGGGGCCAAGCGCAGTCGGGGACGAAAACACCGTGGTATTGATATTGCTGCCCCCTTTGGCAGTTCTGTATTTGCAGTTAAAAGTGGTATGGTATTGGAGGCGGGTGAGCATGGCTCGCTGGGTAAATATGTAGAAATTTTACACAAGGGGCAAACCACAACACTGTATGCACACCTATCCGATGTTCATGTAAAAGCGGGTGAACGTGTGCGCCAAGGGGATGAAATTGGTAAGATAGGCAAGACGGGTAATGCCGATCATCCTGATATTTTGCCGCATGTGCATTTTGAGTACATGGTTTATGGCGATCGTGTTTATCCTTCTCTTCTTGGTTTCAAAATATTAGACCCTGAAAAGACAAATACCGATGCCGTATAATTGCTGAGCGTTGCACTGAGGGGGAAAGCCATGGCACCATCCCTTTTTCATGATTATGGGGAGTGGGCAGGCGCTGGTCTGGTAACAGGGACAGTGTTAAAAGAATCGACATTAAAGGATGCTGTGCAAGAGAATTCCTCAATCACAGCGGTTGTTGAAGCCGAACAAGTCCATGGTGGCAGCTTAGCCGTAGTGACATCGGTGACAGAAGGGCAAACGCCCGTAAAAGGGTGCGATGCGTTAATGACGAATAGTCGTCACATCGCTTTAGGTATTCGGACAGCTGATTGTTTGCCTGTTTTATTTTCAGATCATAAAAGACAAGTCATAGCGGCAGCACATGCAGGTTGGCGGGGACTGCATGCTGATATTTTGAGTCGCACTGTGGTTGCTTTTCGGCACCACTTCCAAGTTCCTGCAGAAGATATTCATGTATTGATTGGTCCGTCGATTAGGGGTTGTTGTTATCAAGTCAGTGAGTCCTTTTCCGACAAGTTTGATTCGTTTAAAGAAGAGCAGTCTGAGGGCATTTATTGTGACCTGATTGGATATGCAAAAGCGCAAATGGTCGAGGCGGGTATTTCAGCCGATTCCATTCAAGATGAAGCCTTGTGCACAGCATGTGGATCACAAGAATGGTCTTCGGTGAGACGTGACGGTGCGGATGTGGGGCGCATGACGTCATTCATTGCTCAAATTTAAGAGAAGATAATGGATATGGAATTATAAATGCATCGAACCATAGGCTATATCTCTAAACAGATTGTGCATATTCGTCCCGGGGAAGGAAAAAAAGTACTCTATTCCTTCCTTTATTTTTTCCTCACTATCACGGCTTACTATGTGGTGAAACCGGTCAGTCGATCACTCGTTTTAGAAGGTTTAGGTTCACGCCTTGTGCCTTATGCCGATTTAGTGTGCGCGATTGTCATGGGGCCCTTTGTTGCAGTCTTTGCACGGTTAGTGGATTCTTGTTCCAAAACCAAACTGGTCTCAGGAACGTTTTGGACAGTGATCAGCATCATGCTGGGTTTTTGGGGGTTGATGCGTTTTCATCAGCCTTGGGTATCGGCACTGTTTTATATTTGGATGGCCATTTTTTCGGTATTAGTTGTGACCTTATTTTGGTTGGTTGCCAATGACCTTTACCGTGCACGTGATGCTAAGCGTTTATTTGGATTTATTGGTTCAGGCGGTATCCTAGGCGGCATCACGGGGTCATCGATTGCGGCTTTTGGTGCGCAGGTCTTTGGTTCGGAATACTTGTTGTTAGTCTCGGCTGTTTTATTGGGAGCATGCTGGTTTATTGTACAGAAGCTTTGGCATATGGCGCCTGACCCGAGCGAATTGGCTAGCAAAAAAACTGCAGCCAAAAAAGATACGGATACGACAGGTGTGTTTAAGACGATTTTGCAGTCCCGCTATTTGTTTTTGCTTGTGATGATTGTTGGGCTGAATAAGATTGTTTCCACTTTGATTTACTACCAGTTTAATCCCTTCATTGAGCAGACCTTCATTGGCATAGATGCTAAAACCACCTTTACCGGATTTTTCTTTGGCACCATCAATCTCATGGCTTTTGTGATTCAGTTTGTGATGACCAGTTGGATTTTGAGGAAACGAGGATTGCTGACAGCGCTGATGGTGTTGCCGGTTGTGTTGTTGGGCGGCAGTCTGTCCTTTGTCATCTTGCCTCTATTTTGGGTGGCAGCGGGTACCGAATTGTTTGATCGTGCGCTCAACTACTCATTGCATAACTCAGCTAAAGAAGTGGTCTATTTGCCTATCGATCGCTCCATTCGTTATAAAGTGAAGCCGTTCATTGATATGGTGGTGTTTCGTTTTGGTAAGGGAATTGCGGCCATTATTGGGATTGTGTTGATGGATTTTATGGGAGTTTCCACGCGTGCTTTAGGTTTTGTGATCTTGCCGTTGATTGCCTTGTGGCTTGTGTTTACCTTGAGGATTCGTAAAGAGTACACCCAGGCGATTCGGCGTTTGCTGATCACACGGGCTAAGAGCGAAAAGAAGGCGCGCAAACACCAGGATGTCTCGACAGTGGGGTGGGTACGTGATTTGGCTAAGATTCGCGCGCAAGGATTGCTGGTCAATCGATCAGCGGTGCATAAAATCAGTTTGGCCGAAGCATTGGTGGGGGATTGTGCGCCCGATGCGCATGCGTGTGAATTGATCATGCGCCTGACGCAGTATGAGCATATGTCTGATTTGAACCCCAAAGCCGAAAAGCATGTTGAATTATCGATGCTCAAGCAAGTGATTCAGGATCACAAAACCGATGTGTCTGTGCGGCGTCATGCGATTCGTAAATTAGGGACTTTAGGTGGACAGGAAGTGTTGGATTATTTGTGCGGCATGATGATTGTGGAACCGGATTCGGTATTGCGCTATGAAGGGGGACATACCTTAGCCAAGTTGCGCATGTCCTCACGTAAATTGCAGGTGCCTGTTGAGCAAATTCGCCGTCAAATCAGTCGGGAAGTCGATGGGTATAAACGTATTGTGAGTGTGTCACAGGTTTATCGTCAGCATATGCCCGAAGCTGAAACGCATGATGATCCTGTGTTGAGCATGCTCAAGCTACTCATGCATGAAAGCATCGAACATATTTTCAGGCTGCTGATGTTGGTGTATCGCCCAGAAGATATTCAACTCATTTACCAGCAAATGCAATCTGATGATGTGTATATTCGTGCTGATGCGATTGAGTTGTTGGATAACCTAGTCGACTATCAATTACGGTCGGTGTTATTGCCTATATTGGATGAAGATCAATTTTTATCGAAGATCGAAGATGACATTTTGACGCCAGAAGTGGTGACCGAAAAACACCAAATCCTCAAAGAAGCCATTTGGGAAGATGATTGGTGGTTGAGTGTGACGACCTTGTGCGCCGTGGGCCGGTTAAATATTACCGCCCTGCAGGAAGTACTTGTG
>JAJDCC010000194.1 GCA_029261015.1 Candidatus Omnitrophota bacterium
AATCCCTCGATTCATGCCACCAGGAAAACCCAAAGTCGTTTCATTTTGAATCAAAGTGACTTCTTTAATATCACCTGAGTGCTTCACCTGAGCCAAAAAATCACGCACTGGCTGCTCACTGCCGTTATCCACAATAAACAAACGGCATGGCGTTTCGGTATATTTGAATAGACTCTCTAAGCACGGCTGCGTCTCTTCAAGATGATTCCAACTCAGTAACACCAAATCACATTGAATGCGATCTTCAGACATCATTTATCCTCAGGTTTAAGACGCTTTAATTCCTGGACGCCCCGTAGCCAAACCCCGTCTTTCTAATTCTTTAGCAGCATCAGCTACCCGATCTTCGGCTTCTACGGTTTGTCCCCACTTAACCAAATTCTCTAAGCCTTCTTTGAGAGTCGTCGTCGGCTTAAAACCCAACGCGGTCAGTTTAGACGCATCGGCCACACAATGGCGAATGTCTCCTGCACGAAACTGCTCAGCAATTTGTGGCTTCACATCAGCCCCGTAAAGCTCCGCCAAAATAACACCAATTTGTGCAATGCTGGTTGCCTGACCTGTTCCCACATTTAACGCCTGATAATCCGCACCTGGATTTTTCATGGCAATCAAGTTTGCCTGCACAATGTCTTGCACATTCACAAAATCACGCGTTTGAGCACCATCTTCATAGACCAAGGGGCTATTGCCATTTTTGATACGCGCAGAAAAAATGGCGCACACACCCGTATATGGATTTGAAAGGGCTTGGCGCGGACCATAAACATTGAAATACCGCAAAGCAACAGTAGGGATTTTATAACTCCGGCCAACAGACAAACACAATTCTTCTTGATCGCGTTTACTCACTGCATAAACTGAAGTCGGCATAAGCGGTTTTGATTCTGGAGTGAGGTCTTGTTTGGCTAATTTCCCTGTATCAGGATCGCGCATTTCCCAATCTCCAGCAGCCATTTGAGCCTCTTCACGTAAAGTCGGATAAATCGCGCGCCCATCTTCTGTGCGGTACTGTCCTTCACCGTAAATACTCATCGAACTGGCTACGATAAACTTCTTCAAAGGGATTTTATCGTTCACTATCACATCCAGAAGAATGGAAGTGCCTAAACAATTGGCAGAGACATATTTCTCAATTTCGTACATAGACTGCCCAACACCTACAGCAGCAGCCTCATGATAAACCAGATCCACACCTTTTAATACTTTTCTAAGCGCCTCACGATCACGCACATCCCCCTCAACATATTCCACTTTGGGGTTCAGATAATCAGGCTTTTTGCCCTCATGTACCTGGGGATCAAAGTTGTCTAAGACAATGACCTGATGGCCTTCTAAAACCAAGGCATCCACTAAGTGCGATCCAATAAATCCTGCGCCACCCGTGACTAAAATTTTCATACTTTTTCCTCTAGATTTTGATTTTCCAAACCCAGCTGTGCTGCTGCTTGAGTCAATAATGCCTGTGCACGGTGTTTATAAGTATGTCCGCTCAAAGCCCATGCCTGTCCTTGCTGAGCAATACATTCCCGCGCCTGTGCTTGATCATCATCTAACCAGTGATCTAACACATCATACAATTTCTTGTTTTCCGGATATTTGATGAAATGTTCCCCTTCGATGAGCCCCAACAACCTTAAGTCTTCAGACGGAACTGCATTGGTGGCCAACAAAGTGCCACTGCCTAAAATTTCAAACATGCGCATATTGATTTCATTGCGTATGGAAAAGTTGAACCCTATTTTGGCCGACTGATAGATAGGAAAGAGGTCTGTAGCATCTGCCTTGCCAATCCTGTGCGACGAATAGCGCTCACGAATTGCCTGCAAAACAAATTTGCGAGGAATGCCCCCGTCGTTACCCACAAAGGCAATATCACACGCTGGCCAGGACTTTTTTCCGTCCATCGTTACGGGATCGCACGCCACCGGAAGCCACTGCGCTCGGGGATATCTGAGGGTTGCTTCGCGATGACAAAAGAACACCATATCATAAGACGTTACGCTTCGGCGTATTTTTTTCCAACTGGTCCCAAGGTGCGTATCAATGGCATAAAACACACTGGGACTGAACTTCTTGGGGAGGTCTCGACTGTAGTCCCCATGATCAATCCGCACATATAAATCATAATCGGTAGACATTTTATCCGTATCTTTCAGCCACCAATGATCAAATATCACACCTAAATCTTCAAAAGCCCTTTCAAAATAAATGCCTAAGGTGTCTTCTCGCCACTTATCGAAAATGAGTGCTACACGCATTGAGACTTTTCTGTTTTCAGTATGATTGAAGCACCCGCACCGAGAAACGCTTTCCCACTCAATCGTTTTTGAGAGCGCTCATTGTCCACCCAACACGCCTTAAGATGCCCTGTCAGCCTCAGACTTTGAGCCCATAACCACACAATGGGCCAAAATCCTGCATGCGGCAAAGCCACTAGATCTATGTTGGGCCGTTTGTTATACAAATCTAAAATGGAGCGATTGACGCTTCCTTTAATGACATGGATCACTTTAACGGAGGGCTCATTCAAAGACGCCTCACGTGCAGCCCCCCAACCTCTTTCTACTAAAGACAGAATCACTGACCTCATGTTGCGACACTTGCCTGAGAAGACTGTGTTCCTGCGAGGAGTTTTTCGCACGCTTGAATCACTGCATCCGCTGTCACTTCAGTCAAACAAGCTCTTTCATAAGGACAAGGCGGTAAACGAAACCGATGATAACACGGACGACACAACAACTCTTTGTGATAAACCACTTGGTGCGTATTGGGATCTTCAGGATGGGGACCATACACAACAGGGTCTACTGAACCGTAGATCGAAACCGTTTTCACTTTTTGGCTGACCGCTAAATGCAAAGGACCACCATCATTACATACGACTAAATCTAAACGTGAAAGCAAAGCAATGAATTGAGTCAAATTGGTTTGGCCACTCACATCGATCACAGAATGCTTCATTTGCTGCGCCACTTGCTGACAAATACTCTGATCTCTTTTTTCACCCAATGTCACTATACGAATCGGATAACGCGCAGCAATCGCATCCGCCACTTCAGAAAAACGGTGGGGATGCCATCGCCTGTGAACAGACTCTCCGCCCCAACTGATCCCTCCAGCAGGCATGACTCCTACCAAAAACTCATTGGGCAATATCCCCTGCTTTTGAATCCATGCCTCTGCCCACGCATGAGCCTCCTGTCCCAAATACACTTCTGAGTCCTGATCTGGCAATTTTAAACCAATAAACCGCAGCAGTTGCTCATAATGCTGCACAATATGTTTGGAATGAAATCCGTCTAATGGCAACTTATCTGTCAGGAATCGCCCGCGGTTGCGGTAGTTAAAACCAATACGCTTGGAAATACCAATCAATTTAAAAAAGCCCCCGTAACGACTCCCTAAGGACAAATCCAATACCCAATCAAATCTTTGGGTACGAATACGATTGAGCAGTCCCAACATAAAACGCATGCCTGCCAACTTTGAGCGTTTCATAAGGGCCTTAAATTCATCTTTCTCAAAAACAAAAAGAGCTTCAAGA
>JAJDCC010000195.1 GCA_029261015.1 Candidatus Omnitrophota bacterium
TACCCTGCGTTGCCCGTACCACATGCTGCCGAATCAATTCTAGAATAGCCAAAAAAGAGACGACTAATTCCATGCGGCTTTTTGCATTCTCAAAAATAGTGAAAAAATTCACCTTTTTGTGCACCTTAAGCACCTGGCCAATCTCTTCTACTTTAAGTTCTACCGTCCATGGTTCTTCACGCACTTCATAAATGGTGATTTTAGATCGGTCTAACACTTTATTAAAAGCCGTCACCAACTGATCCACACTCACATCAAATGGAGCGGGAGGTTCTTTAACCACACTAAAATCTACAGACTGGTCTGGTGATTCTCTGGCAAAATGTCGCTGACGAAATACTTGAAGCTCCGACAATAAATCGGCTACAGACTTAAATTCTTCATATTCTTTAAGGCGTCGCTGTAACTCTTCTAAACTGACCGGAGTTTCATCGTCTTCATCTTCTGCTTGAGCGGGTTTTGGCAATAAACCGCGCGCTTTAAGCGCCAGTAATGTTCCCAAAAGGGGTAAGGGCTCAGAAATAGCATTCAGATCGGCATCATCCATATCGATGCTGCTTAAATACTGCTGTGTAAGCGCCACCAACTGCACTAAAAACACATCGACTAATCCCAATTTAGCCAAATCAACCAACAACGGCAGAGGTCCTTGATAAATATCAGACTTTACTTCATAAGCCATTCAACAAACCTCTAAGATGCAGGACCTAAACCCAATGCGTCTTTCACTTCCCTAAGCGTTTCTTGTGCAACAGCGCGTGCTTTTTTGGCGCCCTCTTGCAAAATCTCCTCAATCTTATCGTTACCCTGATTAAGGTCAGCACGTTTCTCACGAAACGCCTTGGTTTGCTCAATCAGAACCTCAGCTAACTCTTTTTTATTTTGAGAACACCCTCGTTTGGATGTACGGCATTCTTCCCAAACAATCTTTGCACGCTCCGGGTCAAACATCCCCCAATATTGGCAGGCATTACACGATTCAGGATGCCCTGGATCTGTCATGCGTATGCGCGTTTCATCGGTGATCATCTTTTGCGCAGTTTTACGAATTGTCTCTTCAGACTCTGACAATTTTAGGGTATTTCCATAACTCTTGGACATTTTTCGCCCATCTGTGCCAAGCAGTTTGGGAGCTTCGGTCAATAATGCTTTAGGTTCTGGAAAAATCTCTTTCTTGAGTAAAAAATGCACACGGCGTAAAATTTCGCGCGTGAGTTCCAAATGAGGGAGTTGATCTTCTCCAACAGGCACTGCATGCGCCTTATAAAGCATGATGTCAGCAGCCTGCAAAACGGGATAACCCAAAAAACCATAGGTCGCTAAATCGCGCCCTTTAACTTCTCGGAGTTGCTCTTTGTAGGTTGGCACACGTTCTACCCATCCTAAAGGAGTCATGATAGAAAGAATCGTGAAGAGTTCGGTGTGTTCGATCACATCGGATTGGCGAAAAATCACACTGCGCTCAGGATCGATTCCGGCAGCTAACCAATCCGCAACATTTTCATAGGACCAATCGCGGATTTTTTGAGGATTCTCATACTCGCTCATCAGCGCATGCCAATCGGCGACCATAAAGAAACAAGAATATTGGTCTTGCAGGATTTTCCAGTTAGCTAAAGCACCAACAAGATGTCCCAAGTGTAGGGATCCTGTAGGACGCATTCCACTTAAGACGCGCTGTTTCATGGAGAGGATAAAACCTTATTAATTTAACTTACGAGCAACTTTCTTTACTTCCCAGGCTTCTATCAAATCACCTACCTGAATATCAATATTGCCATCCAAAGAAATTCCACATTCAACACCTTCTTGAACTTCTTTGACATTATCTTTCATCCGTCTCAGGTCAGAGATTTTACCATCAAAAATACGCTCATCTTTACGAATAACGCGTACCTGACAATCTCTACGCATAGTGCCTTTGACCACCATGCATCCGGCAGCGTTATTGCCTTTAGACATTTTGAAAAGTTCACGGATTTCAGCTCGACCAATAAAATTCTCTTCCAAATCTGGATCTAATAACCCTTCAATGGAACTCCTAATGGAATTAATCATGTCGTAAATGATTTGATACACATGGACGTCGACGCCTTCGTTAATAGCAGCGACCTGCACTTGAGGGTTCATCCCAACATGAAAACCAAAGATAATTGCGTCTGATGCGGCTGCCAAAATGATGTCAGACTCATTGATATCCCCAACTCCTGAGTGCAAAATACGAAAACGAATCTCTGGAGTTTGAGCATCTAACTTTTGTAAACTTTGAGTGATGGCCTCTAGGGAGCCCTGCACATCCGATTTAAGGATCATGCGGAATTCTTTAAGCTCACCTTCGGTAATGCGCTGATGCACTTCTTCAAGTGTCAAATGCCTTGGATGATCCAATCCACCCTGCTGCGCTTTACGCTCAACACGTTGCGCTGCCAATTGACGAGCAGCTCTTTCGTCCGCAACTGCAATGAATTTATCTCCAGCCAACGGCACTTCAGGAAGACCTAAAATCTCAATAGGGGTTGCAGGTCCAGCTTCTTGGCGCTGGCGACCGCGATCACCCGTCATAGCACGCACACGTCCTGAGTATTCACCCACGACAACCGTCTCACCTACTTTTAAGGTGCCTTGCTGAACCAACAGAGTCACAACAGAACCCCGATGTTTGGTGTGCTTACCTTCAATCACCACACCACATGCAGGTACCGTTGGGTCCGCCTTTAATTCAAGCAGCTCAGCCTCAAGCAAAAGCATCTCCAATAAATCTTCGATGCCTTCCTGCGTTTTAGCAGACACAGGAACCATAATGGTCTTTCCACCC
>JAJDCC010000196.1 GCA_029261015.1 Candidatus Omnitrophota bacterium
GTGAGCAGCCAGTGCGTGATTTTTTGGCTCAGGTGAAGCCCTCAGGTGCTATTAAAGAAGTCACTTTGATTCAAAATGAAACGAATTTGGGTTTTCCTGGTGGCATGAATCGAGGGATTGAACGGTCTTCTGCACCCTATGTGTGTTTGTTGAATAATGATTTGCGTTTTTCACCCGGTTGGTTAAAACAAAAACTGTTGGTGGCTGAGTCTAATCCCTTGATTGGGGTCGTCAACCCCAGCAGTGACAATTTAGGGAATCATGTGCCTCAAGGCATGACGCGCGAAGACTATGCCGGTCAGCTTAAATCCAAAGAAGGCCAATACACGGAAGTGGGTATGTGTATTGGTTTTTGTTTTTTGATTAAACGGGCTGTCATCGACAAAGTGGGAGGTCTTACCACTGAGGTGGATCGTATTTTCTTTGAAGATGAAGATTATTCCATGGCAGCAGTCAATGCGGGTTTTCTTTGTGTGGTAGCCGAAGCGGCTTATGTGGCGCATGCGGAACATCAAACTGAAAAGCCTGGGCCTGAGCGTGAACGTGTGTTTAACAAAAATAAAGCCTGGTGTGAGAAGAAGTGGGGTAAGCGCACGCGCATGGTGTGGCCCTTATTTGAATTACCAGAATTAGGTTCACCTGAGTTGAAAGCCTGTTTGAATAATTTAGTGGAGTGGGCCAGACGGCGTAATTACATTTATGTCTATTGTCCGACTCCTCAGGGAGTAACAAAGAAACAAATTTTTGAATCTGTAGGCATGACACCACACGCTGATGTGCTTTGGAAGCCAATTACTCGCAGCATGGCTTCTTGGGTTGCGGCAGGATATGTCCTTAAACGCCGCAAAAAGCGATTTGATTTTATTGTTGCACCGACTCCGCAATGGGGCGGAATGCTTAACCGGTTTCGATGGTTGCATGGTGCAGATGTGGTAGCTGCAAACGATAGGGAAACCTTATTACACCGATGGAAAACAAAGTCCCAATCACCGTTGTCATTTTAGCGAAGAACGAAGCAACTCGAATCGAAGATTGTTTGCGTAGTGTGGCTTGGGCTGATGAAGCGCTGGTCATAGATGATGAAAGCACCGATAACACCGTAGCTTTAGCTGAAGCGTTGGGGGCTCGTGTGTTGTCACGCAAGATGGAAAATGAAGGCCGCCACCGTAATTGGGCACAGCAAGAGGCCAAAAACGAATGGATCCTGAATTTGGATTCAGACGAACGTGTGACTCCCGAGTTGGCGGAGGAAATTCGTGACATATTGAGCCAAACTCCACCCCAATTTGAATCATATTCGATTCCGCGGCGCAACTTCATTGGCGATCAATGGATTCAGCATGGGGGGTGGTACCCCAGTAGCCAGATGAAGATGTTCAAGAAAGACAAGATTAAATGGGAAGAAGCTAGTGTGCATCCGCGTGTGATCAGTGAAGTGGCTTGGGGACAGATTAAAGGGGACATTCTGCACTACACCTATCGTGATCTCAAAGATTATGTCGATAAATTGAATCGCCACACCACACTTGAGGCCCAGAAATGGGTTGATGGGGGGCGCAATATGAAATTAGGCAAGGCATTGTGGCGAACGGTGGACCGATTTTTTCGCGCATACATTGGTAAGGGTGGGTATAAAGAAGGTTTCATGGGATTCTTGCTGGCGGCTCTGGGTGGCTGGTATCAGTTATTGAGCTATGCTAAGTATTTAGAATTCAAACAAGCTAAGGTGCAAACCAGCTGATGTCTCAAGAAACCACAGCGCCCCAACCGGCGAGTCAAACGGACACCAATCGGTCTACTTTAGCCATTGTGATGATGGTGAAGAATGAGGGACATCGATTGGCGGAGTGTTTGGATCTGGTTAAAGGGTGGTGTGATGAAATTGTCATCATTGATGATGTGAGCACTGACAATACCGTAGAAGTGGCTAAGCGTTATACCGATAAAGTCTTTGTGATGGCTTCAGAAGATGATCACTACCGCCAGTGGAATCGAGGCAGTGATCGAAGCGAAAGCGATTGGATTTTACACATTGATGCGGATGAGTGGGTAACATCAAAACTCAAAGAAGCCATCAATGAAATCTTGATCGATGATCAGGGGCATGCGGGTTATGACATCATGCGCCTGAATTTTTTCTTGGGACATCCGATGTATCACGGCGGATGGCATCATAAGCATCGCATTTTATTTAAGCGCGAGCTCTCACGCTGTGTTGGAACAGGTATTCATGTGCGCTTAAAAATAGACGGGCCGGTGGGTTTTTTGAACGCAGATATTAATCATTATCCTTTCACTAGCGTTGAGCAATTGGTGGCCAGGCAAAATCATTATAATCGCGTGGAATCTCTTGTGATGTTGAATGAAAAGGGTGTGTTGCCCATGCGGAAAATTGTGTTTCAAACTGCTGTACGCCCGATGAAACTGTTTTGGAAGACTTATGTGAAGAAAAAAGCGTATAAAGATGGTTGGCATGGCATGGTGCTGTCTTGGTTATTCGCTTTTGCTCATTTCGTGCTTTGGATTCATTATTGGGAGCATGTGCAGAATGCACGCGCTTTAAAAAGCGAAAGCTAGGAGTTTTGATGTCAGAAGAGCCTCAGGTCATAACACCGCTACGTAATCCCTTTGTAGATGAGCGTGGTGAAATTCAAAATTTACTTGATATTCCGTGCAGTAGTATGGCTATTATCCGATCTAAAAAAGGCGCATTGCGTGCCAATCATTATCACAAAACGGATTGGCATTATTGTTATTTAGAGACGGGCAAAGTGGCCTATTATCACCGAAAGCACGGTGATGAGAATCCTCCTAAGGAATGGATCATCGAAGCAGGGCAGATGTTTTATTCTCCACCACTCTATGAGCATGCGATGAAATTTTTAGAGGAATCTGTGATGTATGTGATGGCTAAAAACAGTCGAGAAATGGCGAACTATGAATCGGATACCGTGCGTGTCGAATTGATCGATCCTCGTTATCAAAAAATAGAAGGTTAAGGCATGTCTCAGAAGTCACTGACACATATGAAAACGCGTACGGATTGTCGTCTGTGTGGATCGACAGCAACACAACGGATTGTTTCTCTAGGCGATACGCCTCCAGCAAATGCTTTTGTGCCTAAAGAGGCTATAAGCCAACCTCAAGAAGTGTTTCCATTGGATGTGCATATTTGTCAGCAATGTGCGCATGTTCAGTTACTGGATATTGTTGATCCTGAATTGCTGTTTCGTCATTATGTCTATGTGTCCGGCACATCACCTGTCTTTATCGATCACTTTAGGCGTTATGCCCAAAGCATGATTGAGCACATGAATCTCAAGCCAGGTTCGAAGGTGGTAGAGATTGGTAGCAATGATGGTACGTTGCTGCGTTTTTTTAAAGAAGCTGGAATGCAAGTGTTAGGCATTGATCCTGCATTAGAGATCGCACAAAAAGCAACGGAAGAAGGTATCAAAACTTTGCCTGAGTTTTTTGATGAGGCATTAGCGCAACGCTTAGTGCAAGAAGGTTGGGATAATGTCGACTTAGTGGTTGCAAACAATGTGTTCGCCCATGCTGATGATTTGCATACGATCACCGAAGGCATCAACACTTTGCTAGGACCCGATGGTTTGTATGTGTTTGAAGTTTCCTATTTGGTAGATGTTTTTCAGCACACGCTTTTTGATACGATTTACCACGAGCATCTCAGCTACCACTCTGTGAAACCGCTAACTCAGTTTTTTAAATCCCATCAGATGGAATTGGTCGAGTCACAGCGGGTGGATACACATGGTGGATCACTTAGAGGAATAGCCAAAAAGTCCTCAGGAAAATGGCCCATTGGGGATTCTGTTCAAGATTTGATTGAGGTTGAGGCTGGTTTGGGTTTGCATGAGGCACCGGCTTTTGAAAAGCTCTTCGCTGACATTCAAGCACGCAAAAAAGAACTCACCGCGTTGATTCGGGATTATAAGGCTCAGGGTAAAAAAGTCGTGGGTTTTGGTGCACCCGCTAAAGCAACAACATTGATGTATCATTTTGGTTTAGGACCAGATGATTTAGAGTACATCATTGATGATTCTCCGCTTAAACAGGGATTGTACAGCCCTGGACATCATATTCCCATTTTGTCTTCTGATGCGCTTTATGCAGAAGAAACGAAACCTGATTTTGCTGTAATTTTAGCGTGGAACTTTGCAGCACCGATAATGATGAAGCAAGTAGCGTTTACCGAAGCAGGCGGGCATTTCATTGTGCCGTTGCCTAATGTAGTCGTTCATTGAGAGGGTTAGTGATATGCAACATTGTTTAGACTCAGACATTAAAGAAATTGCTACGCTGCTTGGAGAAGAAGCGCAGGCTTTCAGTGGTAAAACGGTTTTGTTATTGGGTGGGGCTGGCTTCTTAGGCCGGTATTTCACTTCAGTATTCAAATACCTCAATGAGAATACACTCAAAGAACCCATGCGCGCGATCATTGCCGATAACTTTATCACCAGTGGGGCCTTGGGGTCTGAGGTGTCTGATATCAATGGGTTTCCTTTCTTGGAAACGAATGTCATCAAGCCTATGGAAGTCAGCGAGCCTATCGATTACATTGTGCATGCTGCTGGTATTGCCTCGCCCTATTATTATCGCAAATATCCTTTAGAGACATTGGATGTGGCAACACTTGGAACACGCCATGCTTTAGATTTGGCTAAGGAACATGCTGTAAAAGGGTTCTTGTTTTTTAGCTCAAGTGAAATTTATGGGGATCCAGATGAGAAACATGTGCCGACTCGTGAATCGTATCGGGGTAATGTGTCTTGTGTGGGGCCACGTGCGTGTTATGACGAATCCAAACGCTTAGGTGAGACATTGTGTCAGATTTATCACCAACAGTATGGAGTGCCTACCAAGGTGGCTCGTCCTTTTAATGTTTATGGGCCAGGGATGCAAGAAACCGATTATCGTGTGTTGCCGAACTTTGCGAGTAAGATCATGGCCAATCAGGCCTTGAGCATTTATGGCAGTGGTCAGCAAACACGCACTTTTTGTTACATCACTGATGCGATTGTCGGGTTTTTGAAAGTGCTCATCAATGGGAATCCGGGTGAAGCTTATAACATTGGTAATCCGATGCCTGAGTTATCGATGCTTGAATTGTCTAAAATGCTTGAGCATATTCTTTCAAAGCGCTTGAAGATCAACATTGTTGAATACCCAGATTCTTATCCTGCCGATGAACCTCAAAGGCGTTGTCCTGATATCAGCAAAGCTGGGATGCAGTTGAAATACAAGCCGGCTGTTTCGATTGGTGATGGACTTCAGCGCTTTATGGGTTGGGCACAAGAGCACTATTCAGGATCACCTTACGTCAGTTACGCATGAGTGAGCCGCTCAAAGTTGGATTGATTGGGGTAGGGCGATGGGGGAAAGTTTATATCAACACGCTACTGTCCTTACCCGAATCGTTTCGTCTGACCTCTATAGCGACAAGTAACAGTGACAATCAGTCTTTAATCCCTTATCCGGTCAATGTGCACAAAGATTGGATTGGGTGTATTGAAGAAGAGCCAGACTTGGTGATTGTCGCTACTCCTCCTAGCACGCATGCTGAAATCCTCAAAGTCTGCATTGATACTGATGTGCCAGTTATTGTCGAGAAACCTTTGTGCATGAATGTTGAAGAAGCCGAAGAATTGCTCGATGCGGCTGATGAAAATAACGCTCAGATTCTCGTGAACCACCTGCATTTGTTTAACCCCTGGTATCAATCATTGAAGCAAAAGCTGACACAACAAGCACAGTTGCCTCAGTGGATTGTTTCTGAAGGGATGTCTTTAGGCCCTTTCCGTGAGCACTCTCCTTCGTTATGGGATTGGGCTGCACATGATGTCAGTTTGATTTTAGATTTGATGCAAGCCATGCCTCAGCAAGCGCAAGTACTGGCAGGTCCTCGTTTAAATTCTGAGCCTGAGCAGTGGAGCGTGCGATTAGATTTTGATGAAGAACGCTGCGGTTGGGTGCATGTCGGGCGTTTAGCGCAAGGCAAACGACGTCAGCTTTCTGTGTTCACACAAAATCAATTGTATCGCTGGGATGAATGGTCAAAAGAACACCCTTTAACGGTCAGTGATGTGGATTTGGCTAAGCGCTACGCAGGTGGTTTCCCAGAGAAGCCTACAGAAAAGCACCTTGACCCTTTGACTGAATACACTCCCATGCAGTCTATGCTGATTTATATGGAGCAAGTGCTGCGGGGTGGTGATGAGACAGAGTATATGGGCTTGGATCTGGCAGTACAAGTTGTGCGTATTTTAGATGCTTGCGCACAGCAGAGTGAAGAATGATGCAGCGTTTTAAGAAAAAACTGCTGCGTGCTTTGTTCAATCATGATCCGGGTTACTATGATATGTGTGCTGATGCGAATGAACAGGCTTTTGCTGAAGTGTATGTGCATCACATTGAGCAATACCTTCAATCTGAGAACATCAAACCACCGGCAAAGATTTTAGAGGCAGGCTGTCAAGCAGGACGATTGTTACTGCCTTTTGCACAGCAAGGGTATCAAATGACTGGGATTGATGCCTCAGGTTTTGCTCTACGCAAAGCAAAGCACCATGGCAAATCGGTCGGCTGTAAATTAAAATTATTGCGCGGGGATTTATTTGATGTGCTAAAAAGCAACCGTGTTGAATTGCAAGACGCTTTAATTTGTGCTGAGGTCATTTATATGATTCAGGAGTATCAGGAACTTCTGCGACTCATGATTTCAACGCTCAAACCCGGTGGTTTGCTGTGTGTGTCACACCGTACGCCTTATTTTTATTGGTTAAACTCTTTACGCCAAGGGGATGAAGCAGCAGCAGACCGTGCATTAAAAACACGTGAAGGGGCTTTACCAGGCGGTGATTATTTTAATTGGCAGGATGAGTCGGATTTGCAGGCTTTATACAGTTCTTTGGACTGTGATGTCTTGGGCATGCATCCTATTGATCGTTTTTCCTGGTTGAGTGGGGTGGCGCCTGCTGATATGAATGCTGAGCAGCGTGAGGATTGGAAAAACTATGAAGTCACTCAAGAGGGGATGGAGCGTTGGGCTAAATATATGTTAGTGATTGTGCGGACGCCAAAATAAAAATGCAGCACTACCTTCCGATTTTAGGCTATCACCGTATAGGTCCTTTGCGTGACGATCATGTACCGACGCTGACAAAAGAGACCTTTGCTTATCAAATCGAATACCTATCTAAATGGGGGTATCGTGTTTTGAATTGTGATGAAGTCGCTGATAGTCTCTTGGCCAACCAAGCTTTGCCAAAGAAGTCGACAGTCATCACATTCGATGATGGTTATGAGGACAACTTAACAGTGGCTTGGCCCATTTTAAAGCAGTATGGTTTCACAGGAATCGTGTTTATTGTGGTAGAAGAGATGGGGACCCCTGGTTTCTTGACTTGGGATCAAGTGCGTGAGTTGCATCGAGAAGGGATGTTGATTGGCAGTCACACCCTGACGCACTGTTATATCCCAGAAACAGACCCAAAGCAGTTGCCTGGTGAAATTCTAGAATCAAAGCGTGTGATTGAAGAGCAATTGCAAGCGCCTGTCAGGCATTTGAGTTATCCCATTGGTGGTTTTTCTAAGCGGGCCCAAGAGTTGGCCCAAGAGGCAAATTATGATACGGCCTATACCACTAATCGAGCATTTGATAAGCAAAAATGGGATCGGTATGGAATTCGTCGGGTAAAGATGACCGAAAAAGATCGCAGTTGTTGGCGTATGATGGCCAAACTTTCAGGATACTATGATGCCTTACGAAAACTCCCCCAGCCCTAAACGTATATTGATCACTTATGCAACCGCTGGCGCTGGACATAAACGTGCAGCCATGGCGATTGGCGAAGCGCTTGAGCAAAGGGCGGAGTCCATAGATGCACGGTGCATTGATTTATTAGATTTTGCATCGCCTTTATTTGCCAAGATGTACCCTAAAACTTACTTGTTTTTGGTTCAAAAGCTTTCAGGGTTATGGGGTTTTGGTTATGGATCTTTGGACCACCCTCTGATTTGGAAAATAGTGGAGCCTTTGCGACGCATTTGGAACTGTTTGATCGAACGCAAGTTCTTGCAGTATTTGCGTAAAGAGCAGCCAGATGTGGTGGTTGCTACACATTTTATGAGTGCTGATATTGTGGGTTATGCTAAGAAGAAGGGCTGGGTTAAAACTAAGTTGGTCATTGTCATTACCGATATGCACCCGCACAGAATTTGGCTCACCCCTGAGGCTGATGCTGTGGTGGTTTCGAATCAACGAGGTAAAGATGTGTGTATCGAAAGAGGGGTTGCTGCAGATAACATTCATATTCTAGGGATTCCTGTGAGTGCTGCTTTTTCAAAACAACGCGACTTGACCCAATTGCGGTCAAAATGGAATGTGGCCCAAGATGCACGAGTGATTTTAGTGATCAGCGGAGGCACGACGGTAGGTAAGTTTGAAGAGATGGTTGAACATTGTATGCAAGAGGCGAAACAGTTAGACATTGCCACCCATATATTTGTTGTGTGTGGGGAAAATCAAGCTGCTGCAGAACGCTTGAAACGCAAAGCAGCGACTCTTGAGTGCACAGCAGAAGTTTTTGGTTTTATCAATACGGTAGATGAAATTATGGCAATGGCTGATTTTGTGATCGCTAAAGCAGGGGGATTGTTGGTGACAGAAGCTTTAGTTTCCAATACGCCTTTAATCATCTATCATGCGATTCCTGGTCAAGAAGCTTACAATGCCTATTATATGAGTCAAGATGGTGCTGCTGTGATTGAGAAGGATAGTTTTAAAGTGGCTATGAAAATGAAAGCCCTTTTAGAAGATAAGGAATCATTGGATAGAATGAAAGCGGTGGCTCATCGCCTCGCTAATCCGGACAGTGCTCAAATGATTGCGCAAACGACAATGACATTAATATGAAATCCCCAGTCCTCTCTTCAAACTCAGCGATGGCTTATTTGCAGCATTTGAATGCCATGGGGGTAAGCTCGGTCCCCAAGCCCCTCAAACCGGTTGTCACTGAATCGCCAGACAAAGACACTTTGCTCAAAGAGTTGGCTCAAGAAGCTCGCTCGTGTCGCAAATGCAGTCTTTATAAAACACGCACGCATTGTGTGTTCAGTGATGGTTCTTCTGATGCTGAGTTGATGTTTATCGGAGAAGCTCCTGGGCGTGATGAGGATGTGCAGGGTGTTCCTTTTGTGGGGGCTGCAGGACAATTGCTGACTAAAATGATTCAGGCGATGAAGTTAAAACGCGCTGATGTTTATATTTGTAACGTGCTTAAAGACAGGCCTCCTGGTAACCGAACACCGTCTCCTGAGGAAATGGCGGCTTGTTTGCCTTTTCTTGAAAAGCAAATTGAGATTGTGCAGCCACGCA
Organism: Candidatus Omnitrophota bacterium; assembly: GCA_029261015.1. Classification (GTDB taxonomy): domain Bacteria; phylum Omnitrophota; class Gorgyraeia; order Aquiviventales; family Aquiviventaceae; genus JAJDCC01. Next base: position 9,401 of record JAJDCC010000196.1, read on the forward strand.
TTATCTGTGTGTTGGGAAGCGTTGCGGCCAAGGGATTGTTTGGTCCTCAAGTGTCTATTACGCGTATTCGTGGACAAATTATGGAATTTCAAGGGATTCGAGTTGTGCCCACTTTTCATCCTGCTTATTTATTGCGTAATCCTTCTGCTAAAACGGATTCCTGGAAAGATTTGCAGCTTGTCATGAAGCTGCTTGCTGAATAATTCACTATGTTTGCTGAAGTCGTTTTCAATCTTCCTCTTGAGAAAAGTTTTCATTACAGCATTACAGATTCCCAAGCAAAAACACTCAGACCGGGTATGCGTGTGATGGCTCCTTTTGGTGCTCGTCGTTTAGTGGGAACGGTTTTGAGTTTGATCGATAAAAGCAGTATTCCTGGAATCAAACCCATTCAAAGGATCATTGACCCGGTGCCTCTAATTGCAGACGAACGTTGGGATATTGCTCAATGGATGCATCAATCTTATGCCTGCAGTTATGGAGAGGCGTTGGCTGCTATGATGCCGGCGCAGCTGAGGTTGAAACCCATGGATATGGAACAGCCCACTCTTTTTGAAGAGCCTCAATTAAAAATTAAGTTGAATAAGGATCAAGAAGAGGCCTTTGGAAAAATAAACTCAGCGATACAAAGTAATCGGTACGAAGGGTTTTTGCTTTTTGGCGTTACTGGCTCAGGAAAAACCGAATTGTATTTACGCGCTATTGCAGAATCTTTGCGTAAAGGCAAAACCGCTATTTGTTTGATTCCAGAAATTTCGTTAACACCCCAGACAATCGAACGGTTTAAAGAACGTTTTGGGGACACCGTTGCTGTATGGAACAGTCGCCTGTCAACTAAAGAGCGGGGACTTGTGTGGCAAGGAATACTTAATGGTTCCAAGCAAATTGTGGTAGGGGCCCGGTCGGCGATTTTTGCTCCGTTAAAGAACATCGGCACGATCATCATTGATGAAGAGCATGAGCAGGCGTATAAGCAAGAGGATGTGCCGCGCTATCACTCCAGGGAAGTGGCTGAATTTCGTGCGCAAAAAAACAACGCGGTTTTGTTGATGGGCAGTGCCACGCCTAGTATTGAAAGTTTTTATGGCACCAAAGAAGGTAAGTGGACTTTATTGCATTTGCCAGATCGTGTAGGGGCTGCTGCATTATCGCGCGTGGATGTATTAGACATGCGTGGACAGTTTGCTAAAAGACGCAGTGCAGCGGTTTTTTCTCCACAACTGCGCCTGTCAATAGAGCAGGCATTAGAAGCCAATCATCAAGTGTTGCTGTTATTGAATCGGCGTGGTTTCTCACGTGTGGCTCAGTGCCAAGAATGCGGTTATGTGTTGTACTGTCGCCGTTGTGCGATTCCCTTAATTTATCACGCATCAGCAGAAACCTTGCTGTGTCATTACTGTGGGTATGAGCAAAAACCTTCTGAAGATTGTCCAGAATGCGACAAAGGGCAAATCAAATTTAAAGGCATTGGCACTGAAAAAATTGAGTCAGAACTGCACCGTTACTTTCCTCAAGCTTCTATTGCACGTATGGACGCTGACACCACTAAGGATAAAGAAGCTCATCAGGATATGTATGATGCTTTGCGTTCTGAGAAAGTCAATTTGTTAGTAGGTACCCAAATGATCGCTAAAGGGCATCACTTTCCCAATGTGACTCTAGTTGGCGTTATCTCAGCTGATACGTCTTTAAATTTGCCGGATTTTCGTGCAGGAGAGCGGACTTTTGATTTGTTGACTCAGGTTGCCGGACGTGCTGGGCGCGGAGATCATGCGGGCAAAGTGTTGATACAAACCTTCAATCCAGATCACTATGCGATTCAGTGTGCGGCTAAACAGGATTACGAAGGTTTTTATGCACATGAGATCCAAACGCGTAAAGATTTTGAGTTGCCGCCCTTTTTCCATTTTATTGAACTGCTTTTGAAGCACTCTCAAAAGGATAAAGTGTTTGCTGTCGCGGATCTTCTGGCGACAAAGCTGAAGGGGCCCGCTGAAAAACTAGGTTTTAAGGTTTTAGGGCCTGCGCCGCATCGAATTCCTAAACTCAAGAGCTCCTATCGAGTCAGTTTGATCTTGAAGGGAAAACATCGGGAGGTGATTTTGAAAGGTCTGAAGCAGGTTTTGGCGCCGGGCCGTAAATTTGAAGGCCTTCCTGTGGTCATTGATGTGAATCCGAGTTAGAATACTGCGATTATGAGTGAGCTACCCCTGACATTTGAACCCCATAAAGTTTTGAGAACACCGGCCAAGCCTGTCGTAGAAATCGATAAGCGTATTCAGCGTCTCATCAGCGACATGATAGATACGATGTACGCCAATGATGGTGTGGGCATTGCGGCACCTCAGGTGGGCAA
>JAJDCC010000197.1 GCA_029261015.1 Candidatus Omnitrophota bacterium
AGCCAGCAACAAAACTATCGCCTGCCCCTACCGGAGAGTCTTCTTTTACTTTAGGAGGAATCGCTCTCCAAAAAGCATCACTGGCAGCCCCACCAAACACTGCACCCTCAGCGCCCAGTGAAAGCACAACATTTTCTGCCCCTGCAGCAATAAACGTTTTTACCGCTTTTATCTGCTGCTTCTCCGATTTAACAGACATGCCTAGTAACTCTTCTGCTTCATGCTGATTGGGTTTAATCAGCCAGGGCTTAGCTTTAATCCCCAAATCTAGCGCTTCATTTGAGGCATCAAGAACGATAGGGATTTTTAAACTCTTAAACGCTCGAATCCATTGACCATACAGAGAAGCACTCGCCCCTGGAGGCAAGCTTCCCGCCAAAACCAGCAACTTAGGCTTAGGACGAGCATCCAGAATGGCTTGTTTCAGTTGATTGAGCTGCGACACGGTCACCCTAGGTCCAGGCGCATTGATTTCCGTATTCGCCTTGGGCGACTCGGTCTGAATTTTATAATTGTTGCGCGTTCCACCCTTAACCTCAACCGCATGGAAACTCAACGCTTCTTGCTTCAATAAAACTTTAAGAATTTCTCCATCTGGCCCACCAGCAAAAAAATAAGCCTTTGTCTTACCCCCCAATTCTGAGACAACACGCGATACATTGAGCCCTTTACCTCCAGGATATCGGGCAAAAGTTTCAGTTCTATTGAGGGAACCAATTTGGATTGTTTTTAGAGAGATCCACTCATCTAGAGATGGATTGAGTGTGACAGTGAGAATCATAAGCGTAAATTTGATAATCCATGAAAGGAAAGATGTTATCTTTGGATTCGATATCTCCCACCCAAACATCATCTATCTCTTTAGTTTTTAAGAATTCTTCTAGCCGATTAAAACGATCAATATGGTCGCGAATGCGACGAAAAGCATAAGCTGTATGTGTCTGTGTTTTTAAAATAAAGGCCCAATCTGATGACTGCGCTAATAAGAGTTCTCGCGCCATTTGATTCAGCAATCTTTTTTGCTCCCCAGAAGGCGCTTTTATTTGCTGTGCATAATCAATCATTTTTTGAGTGATCGCTTGTACTTCACGATGCACCCAATCATTAGAACCATTGAGCCATACTTCATGATATCCATTCACCCCCCAACTCGACAATGACAGCTGCATGGGCTGATTGTCTGGATACTCATCCAAATAATCCCCGGGCGTCATCAATGCCACCTCATCGGATTTGTGAATAGCGCGCACTAACATGTCTAACCAATCAGGACCTTCAAACCACCAATGACCAAAAAGTTCCGCATCAAAAGGCGTCACAACCAGTGGCGGTCGATCAAGCAAGGGAGCTAGTGATTTGATTTGCTTAACTCTATTGGCTAAAAAATCTTCAGCGTCTGAGTAAGCTTGTTCATAAGCCTCTTTAGGCTGATAGGTTTCTTTCTTATCCGTCTGACCTGTCACCTTAAAATATTTCAACCCTGTCGAAATACGCGATCCATCTGGATTTAAATAAGGTTTCAAGTACTCAAGATCCAGTTCAAAACCAATGTCTCGATAGAACTCACGATACTGAGTATTCCCTGGATACCCCTCCGTTGCACTCCACACATTACGAGAGGAAATGAGATCCCTCCCAAACGCAGATAAGCCTGAAGGGGTCGTCACTGGCGCATACACACCAGAACGAGGCCGCTTGTTTCCAAATAAAACAGCGTGTGCATCAACGATCACATACCGCACACCTTCTTCTGCCAAAATAGTGTCGTGTTTAGGATGATACCCGCACTCAGGCAACCATAAACCCGCTGGATCAAACCCCATCAGCCGTTTAAACGTTTCTATGCCGAGCCTGATTTGTGCACGAGCCGCATCCGGATGGGATTGCATCAAAGGCAAATAACCATGCGTTGCACAAGAAGTGAAAAGCTCAAGAACACCCTTATCATGAAGCTTTCTAAATCGCGACAGTAAATCCCTCTGATATTCGTTCTGATACAGTCTTAGAATCTCTGTTAACCGATTCTTATAAAACTGTGCTACTTGCGCCGTGTCTTCTGTCCATTGTGTACGCACCACTTCTTTCTCTGCAAGTTTCACACTAGACACTAAATATTTTTCGTACCGCTCTTTCAACAAAGGGTCCGACAACATGGTGAGCAACGGTGGCGAAAGAGACAAGGCGATACGGCAATTCACTTTATCAAGATGCAAGCGCTCTAAGCGCATAATCAGAGGGATATACGTTTCAGTAATGGCTTCAAACAACCACCGCTCTTCTAAAAACTGATCATGTTCTGGATGCCTCACAAAAGGGAGGTGTGCGTGAAGCACTATAGACAGGTAACCTTGGGGCATTTTTCCTCAACGAGGGTGATAAAACTAGGTGCCGTTCTCTTTTTTTAGGGATTGGTACGTGCGAGTTTGTCGCGTCACTGTAGGAGTAATGCAGCGTTTTTCTATCTTGTCCACTGAAACCGCTTCAACAGGAATGGAGTGTGCCCCATCTGGCAAATGCATGCGCAAACTGAAAGAACCATCTGGCTGTAATTGAATTTTTTGCCCACTAATCGAAACATCCGCATCCGGCATCGTTTTGCCATAAACAATCAGCTCAGTATTGAGCTCTAGAAAAAATTGGCGCTTTTTAGACGAGCCCTCATCAGGGTATCGCGAACCTCCCGATTGGAGTCCTAAAGAACCTCCTGGAGAGGATCCTTCAGAACTGAACAAGACACCCGATGTGAGTTGGTGCTCAAATAATCGCTGTGCTTGTAAAGGCCCTGATTTTCCTTCATTACCCAAAGTGATCGATACCAGTTCCCAATAAGATTCATCGGTAATCGGCCAGTCTTCGTCTATTTGCTGAGGCCCCACGCCAGGGGTTGAGATTTCATCCGATGCCACCAAGGTGAGGAACCGACCTTGCAGAGTCAAAATACCTACCTCAACACGAAACGTTTCACCAGGAGATTGCGTGTTGATATACCAAGACTCGGCAAAATCCGAAATAGGAATATCCCAATACGAACTTTTAGAAAGCTGGTAAATCCTCAAAGTTCTGCGTAAACCACTGACTTCAGAAGGTTGCAGAGAATTCCGCACGGATCTTTCAACAGCAGGATTGATTTCCCAATAAGCATACAACCACCAAGGATCCCTCACCACAACGTGAATCCCTTGCTCTGACAGCTCAGGAACTTCAGCGGATTGATAAGACTGTGTTTTTTTCCAAGGCTTTTGGTCTTTAATTCCCAGGGGACGAATAGCTTCTGCTTTCGTTAAATGGGGTACTGAATACTCAGCATCTAAATCAAAATCCGTCTCAGGCTCAACAACCATGGCCGTCACTAAAGACTTAGTCATAGCCATGCCGCTCATTTTTTTGGCAAAAGCCTTAGCAAGCGTTCGTGTGGCTGCCCGTTTTTTGACGACTATTTTTTTAGCCACAGCCTTTTTCTTGGTCACTGTTTTTTTAGGCAAAGTCTTTTGAACGACACTCTTTTTCGGTGTCGCTACTTTTTTAGCTCTGACTTCCTTCGTTGCCGTCTTTTTAGGTGCAGCCGTCTTCTTGGCCGTTGCCTTTTTAGCAACTGCCTTCTTTTTTGGCGTAGCCACTTTCTTGACTGTCGCCTTTTTAGTTAAAGTAGGGGTTTGTTCTTTTGCCATCTTTAGGAATTTATTATACTCCTGCTAGAGCACCAACGCCAATGACGTTCGTGTTAAATCTTATTTACGGCGCAGCGCTGCAATCGATCCATAATAGCGATCCCTAAGCCTTTTTCAGGCATGCATTCAGCAATGATCTGCTTGAACCCTTGGCCATCTAAAGCGCGCAAAACGGCAAATAAAGCGGCGGCCGCCTCTGGGAAGTTTCCTTCAGCAGACAAAAGCACGCTGTGTGCCCAATTTCCTGAAGGGATGGGACCTTGAAATCCAAGATAAGCCTGATCGCTCAAATCCTTCGGAAGAGCCTCATTCGGTCGCCATAAAACCAAAGGAGTTTGCGTGGCATAGTGCTTACTTAATTGCCCTGGAGCAGAAGGCTTATCCGTTGAAATTCTGCGTAGAGGAACATCCCCTAGCACTGACCTTAAATCCTCAGCTGTCACAAAACCAGGGCGCAAAATGACAGAAGACTCTTCCACTAAAGAAAGGATGGTCGATTCTAAACCGACCTGAGAGGCGCCTCCGTCTAAAATCAGTTCAATCGCATTACCCAATTGTTCTTGGACATGCTGCGCTTGCGTTGGACTGACATAACTGAAGGGATTGGCACTGGGCGCAGCGATGGGTTCACCTAATGCCTCAATTAAAGCACGCGCATCTGGATGCGCTGGAATGCGTACAGCGACAGTATCCAGTCCTGCGGTAACAATATCAGGAACACGTGGATGTTTGGGCAAAACTAAGGTCAGTGGCCCCGGCCAAAAACATTCGGCCAAACGGTGTATTCGTTCATCTACAGAAGTGGTGAGCTTAGCTAAATCGGAGATGTGCGCTATGTGAACGATGAGCGGGTCAAACGAAGGGCGTTGCTTGACTTCAAAAATACGCGCCACGGCCTTTGCATTAAAGACCGAGGCGCCCAAACCATAAACCGTTTCTGTAGGAAAGGCAACTACATCACCTTGCTTTAATAGCGTCACCGCCTGGCTCAAGGCCCCTTTATCCTGTGCCTTTAAAATGCGCGCCATTTGGATATCCTACGAAATCTAAAACAGACTAGCCGCTAACAATGTCGCCAACAACAGGCTCCACCTTAACGCCTTTTTTCTCTAAATACTGCACAGCCTGATCTAAAGAGTCTTCTTCACCTTTTATCTCTAGAGTCACTTCACCCGTATCTTCGGTGACCTTAGCACGACGCACATTAGGCACCACATGCAGTTCTTTAGCCATCATGTAAATAACAGGCTCTTTGATCAAATGCTGCGGAAAAATCAATTTTACTTGTCTGGTTGTCATTGTTACCTCCACTGATAAAAGTATAACTTATGTATAAGTCGGAATACAAAATGAATAGGTCTGCTTTTCTAATTGGGTGATACTTGGGTTGTCCCCACACACCGAGCACTCAGTATTGCGACGCACCGCAACGTCTCTAAACCGGCTTTTCAGTCCATCAAAAACCGTTAACCGATCGGTCAAGCCATTGCCTAATTCAGCTAAATACTTAAGCGCTTCAAAAGCCATCAAAGAACCAATCACCCCCACAGTTGCGCCTAGCACCCCGGCCTCTTGGCATGAAGGCATTTCACCTGGAGGTTCTGGAAACACGCATCGAAAACACGCACTCTGCTTAGGGTGCACCAACATCAGCTGACCGTGAAATTGAATAGCCCCACCATACACATACGGAATGTTGTTCAACACGCACGCATCATTCACTAAATAGCGTGTGGGAAAATTATCTGAACCATCAACAACCAGGGAATAACCACTGACAATCGATTGAATATTGGCTGCGTTAAGCCGTTCGGGATAGAGCTGCAGAGAAATTTCCGGATTGAGTGCCTGCAAGCTTTTTGCTGCAGAATCCACTTTGCGTTGCCCCACAGATTCAGTCGTGTGCAATATTTGGCGATGCAGATTATTCAGTTGAACTTCATCCGCATCGACAATACCCATACGGCCAACGCCAGCAGCAGCCAAATACACTGCCGCTGAACACCCTAATCCTCCTGCACCTACACACAACACAGAGGACTCTGATAACTTTTTCTGACCAGCAACACCTAACTCAGGCAAAATCAGTTGCCGCCCATACCGCGCAACCTGCTCTTTACTCAGATTCATGCTATAAACCTATTAGGAATTTTCTTAAAAAGATTTAGATGCAAGGCTTGCGCAAGCGAACGCGGAGCCGTATTAAATTCATACGGCGCACAAGTAAGCGCCGCGCATAACGCAGCATATGAACTTTTTAGGGAAATTACTAGCAGCCGCCGGCAATTGCTGGGATGATCGAAACATCATCCCCATCTTTAACCGCAGTCTCTTCACCTTGAAGGAAACGAATATCTTCTTCATTTAAGAAAATATTCACAAAGCGACGAAGCTTGCCGGTCTCATCACAAATGCGTTCTTTGATGCCAGGATGTTTGGCTTCTAAATCGGCCAGTAAAGAAGTGATGTTGGCACCATCACACTGGACTTCACCTTGATCACCAGTAAGTTTTTGTAAAGGGGTTGGAATTCTAACTGTTACTGCCATCGTACTTTCCTCCGTTATTCTCTGAATGAATTCACTTTAATGAATGCTCAATCTTTGACGCAAAATTGGCTTCAAAGTCTTTAAGCGTTGCTTGAATGGGAGTAGCTGCGCCCAATTTACCGACCAGGGGTTCCTGAGTTTTGAGGCCATTGCCTGTAATACAAATCACAATCGATTCATCCTTAGGAATGTAGCCTTGTTCGATAAGCTTTTTAGTTGTAGCAACCGTAACACCACCAGCTGTTTCTGTAAAAATACCTTCAGTCTGTGCAAGCAACTTCATGCCTTCAACAATTTCTTCATCGCTGGCATGTTCAGCCCATCCGCCTGACTCTAAAACGGTACTTGTGGCGTAATAGCCATCAGCAGGGTTACCAATTGCCAAAGACTTAGCAATGGTGTTGGGCTTCACGGGCTTAACGATGTCTGATTTTTCTTTGATCGTATTCACGATGGGGCCACAACCTAAAGCCTGTGCTGCATAAAACTTGGTGTGCTCTTCTGGAATGATGCCTAATTTCTGGAACTCGCGAAATGCTTTTTGGATCTTACAAATCAAAGAACCACCTGCACAAGGCACAACAATATGTTTTGGTACCTTCCAACCCAGTTGCTCTGCGATTTCATAACCGTATGTTTTAGACCCTTCAGCATAATAAGGGCGGATATTAATATTCACAAAAGCCCAATCATACTTGGCGCCAATTTCAGCACACAGACGATTCACTTCGTCATAGTTGCCATCAACCGCAACCAAATTGGGATTATAAATCAAAGACCCCATCACTTTGCCCGCTTCAAGATCTGAAGGAATAAAAATGTAGCGCCTTAACCCTGCACGCGCAGCTAAAGAGGATACAGAGTTAGCCAAATTACCTGTAGAGGCACAAGCCACCGTATCAAAACCTAATTCTTTAGCGCGTGTTAACGCAACTGAGACGACACGATCTTTAAACGAAAGTGTAGGATGAGATACCGAATCATCTTTTACATAAAGCTCTTTAACGCCCAATTCCTTGGCCAAATTATCCGCTTTAAGTAAAGGCGTATACCCGGAAGTCAAACCTACTGTAGGCTCTCCATCAATAGGCAATAGCTCTCGGTAGCGCCACAAAGATTTGGCTCGACCTTCTATGACATCCCGATTCAAAACTTTTTTGATCGAGTCATAATCGTAATCGACTTCAACACTCCCAAAACAATATTCACAAACAAAGACCACTTCTTTAGGGTAGGTCCTGCCACATTCTCTACACTTCATTCCAACCATGTAGCTCATTTATTCACTCACTCTTTTCATGCAAACTAAACTTCTTCTGCAAACGACAAGATCCGTTTTCGCACTAATAACCGCACACCTTCTACATGCGGTTCGCTCACTAACAATTCGTGACCGTCGGCTTTAACGGCATAAGGAAGTGTCCGTAACACTTCGCCTTCATCCACGGATATCTCTAAAATTTGTCCTTCTTCTAAAGGTTCAAGAACCTCTCTAGCTTTGAGGTAGCATTCTGCTGGATCTACGCCCCTCACATCCAACAATGCATCAACTTGCAGCCGTTGAATAGAGTCCTCCATCTGATCCCCCTCCTTCGAAGTAAGGTTGGATACTCATATACCGTTCGCCGGTGTCGCATAAAATCGTGACCACCGTTTTACCCGGTCCCAATTTCTTCGCGACCTGCATAGCAGCCCAAACATTGGCGCCTGCAGAAATACCGACAAAAACACCTTCTTTCTTCGCAATCTCACGTGAGGTCTGATAAGCATCCTCATCAATGACCGTTATGATCTCATCAAACACTTGCCGATTCAAGACCTCAGGCACAAAGCCTGCACCAATACCTTGAATCATATGCGGCCCTGGCTTCCCCTCAGAAAGCACTGGCGAGTTCTTAGGCTCAACCGCATAAACCTTAATTCCTGGAATCTTTTTCTTGAGCACTTCGCCGACACCTGTAATGGTGCCACCTGTACCCACCCCGGCTACAAAAGCATCAATCTGACCCTCGGTTTGTCGCAAAATTTCCAGAGCAGTGGTGCGACGATGCACATCCGGATTAGCCGGATTATTAAACTGCTGCGGGATAAATGCTCCTGGAATTTCTTTAGCTAATTGCTCAGCTCGCTTAACCGCGCCTATCATGCCTTCGCTAGCTGCGGTCAAAACCACCTCAGCACCATAACTCTTTAAAATTTGAATCCGTTCAATGCTCATGGTTTCTGGCATTGTGAGAATAATACGATACCCCTTGGCAGCGCAAATCATCGCCAAACCAATACCCGTATTCCCACTGGTAGGCTCAATCACCGTGCCCCCAGATTTAATCAACCCCTTGGCTTCGCCATCCTCAATCATCGCCAAACAAATACGGTCTTTCACACTACCACCGGGATTCGCTGATTCGAGCTTGCCCAAAATAGTCGCCATATCTTTGGAAACCACCCGATTCAAACGAATCAAAGGGGAGTTACCAATAAGGTCAACCACGCTATCTGCTATCTTAGATTTTCCGTTCATCATTCCTCAAGCTCTAGACAAGACGTTTATTATACCTGGAGTTGCGGATCCTCGCTGCTAGAACCTGTCTAGTTCATGCAGCATGGTGCCATTAATCCCCTTCAACGACTAGGTCTTCTTCAGTAATTTGCTCAGACTCAATACGAAAACTGCGCATGACCGGATTCTCCGGATCTTCCAGCGAAACCAAAACATAGGAGACTTCTGGATAGGTAGCTAGCTTCACATCAACCGGCGAGGGATAAGCCTCTGTAGCTGTATGCGAGTGATAGATACCCAATATATCCTGCCTGGCCATCCTCATGAGCTTCATCACATGCATCTGCTCTTTAGGATCCATGGCATAACTAATCGGACTTTGATCCGTATTCGTCATG
>JAJDCC010000198.1 GCA_029261015.1 Candidatus Omnitrophota bacterium
ATGTATCCATAACATGAATTAGCTCTTCATATTTCATAACATATTGTTTAACACCTTTGACAATTTCATCCATGACGATTTCCATCATATCCTCAACAAGACTCAATTGTTTCGTTCGAATTTTTAACGCCTTTTCCACAGAATCGATGAACTCTATTTGCCAAGCCTCTTCTGTGATCACCACCTGAGTTCCACTAATCAGTGTAGGATACGACATTGTAAGATCTCTATTCATAATGCCATCATAGATGGCTTCAGTGATTGATACATCAAGACCTACCTGTCTCGCTGCTTCCAAATAAATCGATTTATAAGCCTCCATTGTAAAGTACCCTTGAACCACTGCATTGTATCGCGAAGAATAATCATAAAAAGCATCTTCTAAATCCCAATTAGTCTCTACAGTGTGATTAGGATAAGTAGGGACACCATACGCATCAAAACCCTGCGTCCAATCTTCAGCAATCCCTGTAGCCGCGTGATAACGTTCAAGCTGCTTTGCCTCAGTGTGTGACTCCTCACGTACTTGTAAATATATAGTTTGACGATGATTTTTTTCTTCGTTGGATGCACTGTAATCCCCATACTGAGGATCAGTTAAACCATTCGCCCACAATCGAATGCGCACCCCAACCTCGTTCGCGCGAATTTGATCCCAGGTGACCACGCCCCACTCCACCAACTTTGGATACAAACCTTTAAGTTCATGCAACTCATGTTGCACCTTCGCCTCCGTTCGCCCCACCGCCATACCCTGAGAACGACCTAAGTGATCAGCGCCAAATAAAGGTGAGCGGACAACCACTAAAGGAACGGCTTCTACAGCACCATTGTTTTGTGGGAATAGGGCAGGCTCAATGCGTATATGATGATCACTACCATCGGTATCTTTCCAATTTACCTGAGAAATATTTTCTTTGCTTAAACGCGAAGCTTCTCGCAATATCGCAGCATAATCATATTGCCAACTACCAATCCATTCAGGGTCACCACTGCGGTCTTGGCGGTAATCAACAATATTTATATTCACATCAGACCGTTGATTCAATTCATCAATCATTCCCTGAGCAATACGATCAAAAGGTGTTTCGCCACGATAACCTGGCACTAATTCAGAGTTCCCCATGACTGCGGTGTGATACTCCAAATGCTCACTGCGCGTCGTGCCAGCTTGGTTGTCACTGGCATGACCAGGATCTTGCCGAGTAGATCCTATCGGGCGTTGTGCAACCATAGAAATCACATTGTCATCAAAATTCAGCTCAATCCTTAAATCTGAAAAACCTTGGCGCATGAGCACTCTTCCAAATGCCGTCTCCGCGACTACGGATTCTATTTCTTGGATAAAATCGCCATAAAGCTCAGTCTCTTTGAGACTATGCGCAACTAACTGCAATATCATCCTGGCATCATCGTCTAAGCTAAGCTCTCCCTTACCTAGCTGTATGGCTTTATCAAAAAAAGATTTCCATTTTTCTTGTTGCGCCAAATCACGGCTCAACTTTTCTATACTGCTGACAAAATTTACCTCATTAATATTATCTAAGTACAGCTGATCGATCCCAGAATTAGCTCCTGTTAGTACATCAATGATCTCCGAAAATAGACCTAAAAATCTTATATCGGTAAGATTTTCTCCCTGCGTCACCTCACCGCCTAGATACATGCTCAGGAGATTGATAGACAACTCCCCCTCCTCCAGAAATTCAAACTGAGCTCGGAAAACCTGTCTTCTATCTGACGCACCTTCCTCATGTGCAAATAAAATAACCGCGCCTGCGACACCTAATTCAAGCTCTGTTTCGATCAATTTACCCCTGCTATGATTCAACGGCCGAGTTCGGTTAAGGACTATCGGCTCTCCATCTACATGAAGCGTAAAGGTACTAGAGCTTACATCAGAAATACGAATCGTGCCGTCTTCAATCGTCTCACCTGTTAATGCATGCGTAATCATATTGGACTCTACATCCACTTTATAAGGCACTCCGCCTACCTTTATACGTACAGCACCAGATGCATCTTTAAGCCCAATCAATAAACTCTTTCCATCATCTAAAGGAATCACACGCGCTATGGGTCTTAGATCTAGCATCGTTTGCAATGCCGTAGTCGCTCTCTCTAATTTCTCAGCTTTATCCACAACTGCATACCCACCCCTTGTAGCTTCAATATTTAGAATACTGGTCTGAAGTTCTCCATCTGAATATTCTCTAAAATTGACCACATGAATATCATTAAATCCATACTTTTTTGCCGCTCGCCCAAAAACTGATTCTTCAGCAATGAGTGATAAAGAAGTCAACATGCTATCCAACGCAACTGGCGCATACCATTGAAGGTAATCAAACAGTTCATCTGTTCCGTACTCATCGATATCTATATCTTTGAATACATGACCCCATGCATCGCTACGCGCGAGATCATCGACCGCTGTCTTGATTGAATCTACAAACCTTGTTTCTTCTACTTCTTCGATAACTATTTTTGTAATTTGAGGTTCTTCTGAAATAATGTCAAAAATGAGATCCATAATACCTAACTGACCTAATTCCATAGAACCTTCACCTTTATAATGGTTCAAATAGATTCTAGGAATTTTAAATATCACCCTACCATCAGCTTCTTGAGCAATTTCTCCAATGAACCTAGGCATACGATTACCAGTAGACTCCGATGTATCAATTTCAATTCGAGTAGGGTTATTAGTCGTATTTCTAATAACGGTTACAACGGCCTGTCCTTTTTCGATACTCATAGGATCAGCCAAATTAACAAATATATTTTCGCTTCCAAAAATCAACTCAACCTGACCGGAAACTATTTCTCCGATTTCAAAACCAGGAATATATGCAGGAGCTTCATCGATCGAATACACAACATTCTTTTCTTTTGGATCAATTTTGTAGGCCTCACCATCAACCTTGATACGTAATCTACCCTCATCATCAAGCCTGCCAATTATAACTTCCTGACCGTTAACATGTACTAACCTAGCGAGAACGACATCCGTAAAGCTCTGCCTCAATTTGTCTGCAATCTGTACCAACTTTTTCTGATGCCCATCGCTTGAATGGAGAGGATCAAAATCATCAGGCTGAATATCTGAATCACTTTTTGGTTGAACTTCCCACTCTGTAAACCAACTAATCTTAATGGGCTCACCTACAAATTCAGATTCTCCCCAAATATGAATACCAATGCTGCCTAGTAAAGATTCGGAAGTAACACCGACTTCACGCATTTGGGATAATTGTTCTCTCCAGGGATATGGATGACCTAAACTCACATGCACACCCTTTCGCTCAGCAAGATAACGTTGTAGATTTGTACCGACCTTAATCAACTCATAATCGGAAAAGTAGGAACGATCAAATACCTGTTTATCGATGACCAAATCGACATTCAGACCTTCAATGTGCTGTGCAACACTAACTTGATGCATGATGTGCTTTCTTTCACCTATGCCTTGCTGATTTCGATAGAACGTGGTCACCCCACTATCAACTGCTTCAAGACTGCTCATACGAGGATCCATCACATGGACAGCAGCAATTCCTGGATACGCTTCTAGTAAAGCGATAACTTCAGTCGCCTCTTCCCCCGGTCCAATTAAGAGAACTTCGGCACCTTCTAAGGTTTTACTCTGCAATGCTTGGGGAAGCAAACTCTGAACATCTTGTCTGTCGCGAGCTTGATCGAGAAAAGATTTAAGGTACTGAACACTCGGTTGTACTGATTCTTCAATCTTGCTAGGAGAAATGCCTTCACCAGGTAACTGCTCTTCCATTTCCCAGCCCGGAGTGGTGGTCTCTAGGGTAAATGTTTGTAAACCTTGGGCATCACTCCGATGCCCATCGCTTGAATGCAATGGGTCAAAACCCTCAGTAGTTGAATCGTCAATAAGGCCTTCAACAAGACCATCCCAATCAAGACCATCTAACTCTACAAGTCCGCGTTTAACCCCCTGTAGGATTTGCAATTCGGTGCCAAACAGTGTTCTATCCACCAAATGCTGAGCGTTAAGCAATACTCCTTGAATGAGCAGTCTACGATACGCCTCCACTAACAACCTCAGCTCCGCTTCGTTAAGTGGATTCTTTGTTTCGGATTGATAGGCTGCAACAAACTGCTTGATGTTTTCCAAACCATATTCACCACCGTAATCCACCATAACTGAGGCAAGATCGAGAATACGGGGAGCTATATGGGCATAGTCAAAATCAAATATTTGTACAATTTCATTACCTTGGAAGAGAACATTCTTAGGGTGGTAATCGCCGTGAACAACTGTCATTTGCTGCTCAGAACTCAGTAACGCTTCTACCTGTTGCGTTAATTGATTCAGATGTTCGACATAGATATCGTAGTTATCTAGAAAAAAGGCTTCTGCTGTTCCAGGTGGAGGCGCACGTGCTCGTATAGTCTGTTCGAAATCCGCAAGTCGACGCCTGATATCATCAAGATTAAAGATATCAACTACGGGCATAGACTCAATATATCCTCTTCTCTCCTCACTCAGTGCTTCAAAGTGACTTAAATTTTGAGTAGCGGCATCATGAAATTGCGCTAAAGCCCGAGCACTAGACCTTAACCTGTCTCCTTCAACTTGCCCCCATTCGCCCTCTTCACCTTCCACCCAAGGCATTAAGGTCCATATCAGAGGAAGCCCATCAGCAATTGTGTGCACTGCGGCTTCACCCTGAGTTGAGTTGATCATGGGGAGTACCGTTTGCACTCCTGCTTCGGTCATTATATTCCGAATAGTCTGATCCCAAGTCACCACCGCTGGATTTGTGATTGCGCTTCTTCGAAGCACAAAAGAACGCCCATCCGATAAGTCAACGCGAAAACCAATGGCGCTGATCCCTCGACCGATCTCAGTAACACGAACAATGGAGTCCTTAGGTAGGCCAGATTCACCCTCAAGCACCTCGCGTACCCCATAATCAATCTCAATCCCTGCAAACCATTCCGGCCCAATCCTAAGTCCCGTGCGCTGTTCTAATTCATCTGCATAATGGTCAATTAAATCAGCTAATTGCGCAGGGCCACTCTTGGTTTGATCTTCATTTACTAGGTCTGCTTCCGTGATACGCAGGTTCCATTGAATCGGCGAGTTTTGAACTACCTCTAACTGAGATTGACCCGTTTTTTGAGCAATCGCCTGTATCATGCCTAATGCTTCAATGTCTTCTTCCGTCACACCCGCTCGACGCGCAGCTATTTGAAAGTAGTGTTGCATCATATGAATGGTGTGGGCCTGCATGAATCCATCAAAACTCAGCACAATCGGAACCGAAACGTCTCCAGTTTTCCAATTGTCATGCATGGCTTCAACGTTTTTAATAAAATCTGGAAGCCCCGTAAAATAGTTCCCATCACTATTGAGCAACCTGCGTATGATTTGCTTAATGACTTCATACAAACCACTCGCTTTTTCATAAAGCTGCCAACCATGCTTCGCTTCAAGCTGTCTAAGAAAACCACTCGCCGACAATACCTGTTGCCAATCATCAGCTTCAAAGATACGATTACGGCGTTTAAGATTCTTTTTATACAGCTCTTTGGCTGCTGGGTCTTCTTCAGCAGCCGGAACAATCACTGCCACATTCAGTCCATTCTGAGTCAGCTTGCTCACCAAACTTTGCGTGTGAAAACCTCCCACCACTAACGCAGATGCCCGAGCTTCCTGCTCAGCAACTTTCTGCTGAATACGCTCCATCATCGCTTCGTCACGTGCAAAGGTCAGTTGGTAGAAAGATTCAATTTTATTGAGTGACTGCTCATAAGCCTGCGCCTGTGCTTCTGTAAGTACTGATAATTCGATGGGATAAATTTCATCGAGTATCGCTGAATACCACTGCGTAAAGGACCATGCATCGAGGCGGTCTTGATACAAAGCATAGTCATCTGAATTCAGCTCAAGCTCAACTAATCCTTCAAAAAGCCTGAGTTGATCTTCCAACAGCAATAATCGTTGAGCGCTTTCATCTCCAACCATATTGAATCGAACGGCCCACATCAAACGGCCTGACTCTTTAAGCAGCTCCATGATATTGAGTTGCTGATTGAGTAAAACCGATTGCATATGCTGTTCCAGATTGGGAAGACCTTTAAAGCTCATCCCTGCTTCCTCAACAAAACTCTGCAATTGCGCAAAATAATCGGCTTGTGTGATCGTCTTAGACTTGAGATCCTTCAATGCTTGAATCAAAACCGTTAGCCGCTCTTTATCTAACTGAGTCTGTAATTCCTTCAATAACGTTTTCTGTTCTTCGTTCACTAGATCACGGTGGTAATTCAAGCTTTGAATTTGGCTGAAGAGGTTAATTTGAGGATAGTCTTCCAGATCAATATGAGCTGCACGCGAGGCTTGCCGCAGTTGCTTAATTTTAGGGCCAAAACCCAAACCGTCTTCTGTTTCATAAGCTTCCATATCTTGATCAAAACGATGCAAAGATTCGGGAAGCCGCTCTTCTGTTAACACGTCAATCACTTGGCGCAATTTGGCGAGCAAAGCCTTAAATGCGGCATTTTCTTTTTCGGCATATAAAAACGCATGGTAGGCTTTGACATAAACAGAAAGATCTTCAACGCCCCACAAAAGCATTTCGCTGTTGGTGGCTATATCAAAATATTCTTCACCTGCAATAATGCCTTTTTTAAGGTATTCATCGGAAACATCTTGGCGAGCAGTGAGCGTTCCAAAGCCTCGTAGGTAGGATAAATCGACATCACCCTGCGCCCCTTCCACCAAAGTCAGGGTCACACCGTAGTGCTCATTTAAATGGCCTAAGATAGCGGCCATGTTCTTCTGCGCAGAATAATTCACATGCGCATCTTGAATGAGCAAAATCCATGGAGACTCAGCCGATGAGGTAAGCGATTCATGCACACCGCCAACATGCCCCAATAATTGGGGAATGGCCAATGTACTAAAATCACGCGTCTTGGCTGTGAAGCCTGGCAAGGAAAATCCCGGCGGTATCTGCACAAATAATACAGACAAAGCCACCAAGCCAAAGCCCAGACGTTGTAGGGGGTTTTGAGGCAATCTCAGCATATTCTCTCAATGGTTATTGTTGTAATACTTCAAGTTTACCTAAGTGAGAGAATCTCAATGCGGTGTGACTTAAAACGGCTTAATGACGCTTAACTTTTAAGGAAGTTCTGCTTGGGATCGAGCGCATCCCTGAGACCATCACCCAAGAAGTTGTAGGCCATAACGGTCACAAAAATAAGCCCTCCAGGGATCAACATCCACGGGTGAAACTGCACCTGGGCAATGCTCATAGAATCAGAAAGTAAATTTCCCCAACTGGCGTATGGGTCTTGAATTCCCAATCCCAATAAGCTTAAAGCACTTTCACCGAGAATATATCCTGGAACGGATAAAGTTGCAGCCACAATCGCATATGAAGCCGTATTGGGTAAAATATGTTTCAAAATAATCGACCACCCAGGACGCCCACAAGCACGCGCCGCCAAAACATACTCGCGTTCGCGTAACGAAATAGAAATTCCTCGAATCACACGCGCTAAGCCTGCCCAACCAATAAAAGACATGATAATGACAATTAAAGCATACACACTGACCGATGACATCTCAGGAGGAAACGCTGCACGCAACGCAAGCAACAAATAAAATCCTGGCGCCATCATAATCATTTCACACACACGCATCAACGCATCATCGATCCAACCGCCGTAATAGCCAGCCAAACCTCCCACAATGAGTCCTAATGAAAAACTGATCGCCACACCAAACAAACCAATAGATAACGAAACACGTCCACCATAAACCAAGCGACTCCACAAATCTCGACCGCGCGAATCTGCACCTAAGAGATACAACCGCGCAGGAGCCTCAACTCCAAAGAGCTTGCCATTTAAACCTAACTCGATGGGATAACGTTGATTGCGCACTTCAACAAACTGACGACGATAAAACTCATCGAAAGAAGATTGTGTCGCATAGATAAAAGGCCGGTGCCAATTACCCTGCTCGTCTTGCATATGAATTTTGGTGGGAGGATGATACGACAGCGATCGCTGTTCATCATCGTAATGATAAGGTGCCAAGAGTGGTGCAAAAATGGCCCCCACATAAAAAATGAATAAGAGCCATCCGCTGAATAAGGCTAAACGGTTGCGTTTTAATCGCACCCAAGCTTCTTTAAGCGGGCTCCATCCTACATTCTCTATATCACTCATCAACGACTCTCATAACGAATGCGTGGATCGACCCAGGCCAGCATAATATCCGCAATTAAGTTTCCCGCTAATAACATCACCCCACCCATCAGCATACTGCCCATCACTAAAAATAAGTCTTGCTGGCGAACAGCCGCCAACATCAAAGAGCCTAATCCTGGCCAACTGCAAATAATTTCTGTTAGGGCAGCTCCACTCAATAATCCAGATAGCTCATAACCAAATAAAGTGATCATCGGATTGATCGCATTACGCAGGGCATGGACAAACAAAACACGTTTCTCCGACAAACCTTTGGCACGAGCTGTCGTCACATAGGGTGCACGTAACACCTCTAACATATTGCTACGCATTAAACGCTGCAACCCCGCCATCGACGCGGTAGCAATCACAATAGCCGGAATCGCCAAGTGCTGGGCCACATCGACGATTTTCCCCCACCACGACAACTGCTCATGATTACTAGCCACCATTCCCCCTAAAGGCAGAAAGCCTGTTTTAGCGGCGGCATAAAGCAACAAAAGGGCAAAGAAAAAATTAGGAATCGACATTCCCACAAATGCCACAAAACTCAAACCTCGATCAATAACTGTTTTTTGATGGACCGCTGCATAAATCCCTAAAGGAAGAGCTACACACCAAGCGACCAACATAGCCACTAATGACAGCAAGAGAGTATTACCTAAGCGCGAGAAAATGACTGAAGCCACCGGAGCCCTAAATGCAAATGAATACCCCAAATCGCCCTGTACCAAGTGCCACAACCAATAGCCATACTGAATTAAAACAGGCTCATCTAAATGATATTGTGATTCATAAAGCGCAATGGTTTGTTCAGAAATTTCAGGATTCATCCGCAAGGTATCAAAATAATTACCAGGGGCCATATGAATAAACAGAAAGGTAATGAAGGAAATACCTAGCAGTAGAGGAAGTGCTACAGCGATGCGTCTAAGGATGTAAGCCAGCATAGTGCAACTACTTTAGCACATAAAGTTCTTCAATGTTATGAAGAGCTCCGCCATATGGAGTTGGGTTTAGATTCCCAAAACGATTCTTAACAGCCGTAATCGATGCTGGGAGCACCGTATAGATCAAAGGCAACTGCTCTGCCACAATCACCTGCCAACGGTCGTACAAAGCTTTACGCTTGGCCGGATCCAATTCTTGGACGCCCGCTTCAAACAACGCATCAATTTCAGCTTCCCACTCAGTTGAGGGTGTTTCTTGTCGAGGGTTCCACATGTGCAAATGCCCGCTGGAATGCCAAACATTTTTGCCAAAATGCGGTTCAATGCCACCTGTTAAGCCCAAGACCATTCCTTCCCACTCATAAGTCGCATTCAACTTATTCACGAGATTATTGAACTCGAGCTGGCTCACATGCACTTTCATTCCAAGCTGCTCCAAATCTTTGCGAATGATGTTGATGATCTGAACACGGTCTGTATTGCCTGCATTAGTCACCAAACTGAATTCTAACGGATTGCCTTGGGGATCTTCGCGCACCCCATTGCCATCTCGGTCTACATACCCGGCCTGCTCCAGAACATAAGCAGCCTCCTTTAAGTCAAATGCAAAAACTGGCACAGACGCGTTGTAGAAATAGCCTGCCGAAGGGCTCATCGCCGCTGTTTGAGGAAAACCCAATCCATTCATCACTATATCAATCATGGATTGCTTATCCATTGCCATAGCAATAGCTTTGCGAAAGTTGCGGTCTTCAAACCAAGCCCGTTTGTGTGGAGCGACAAAAGGCTTTTGTGTTTCAGGATTTACGCCTGGATTCTGGTTAAAAAACAAAAAGCTGGTTCCAAAAGCAGGCCCTGTCTCATAAACCGTAAAGTTGAGTTCTTTCTCGCGCGGCTTCAGCAAACCATAATCAGATCCACGCAAACCATAGATATCCAACTCGCCCTCTTGAAAACGCAGCAACTCAACATCTTGGTTTTGCACAATCACATATTGCAAGCTGTCTAAGTAAGGCAAAGCATTACCGTCCTCATCTTTTTTCCAATAGTGAGGATTGCGTTTCAAGGTAATCGACTGCCCCGCTTGATAAGCAGACAAGGCAAAAGGCCCCGTACCCACTATTTGATTAGGCGAAGCATCTAAACCCCATGCAGAAGCAAAGGTGCCTGCATCAACCGCAGGCTTAAGAAGATGTTTGGGCACAATATCCTGGCCTAATGCGCGCAGAAATGGCGCAAAGGGAACAGGTAATGTGAATTCAACCGCATATTTCCCTTTAGCTTGAACACCCACCGGTTGGCCTTCTAAAGTAAAAATATCACGGGAGCTGGTAGGAATATCAGGATTATAGATCAGTTCATTAAAAGTAAAAACAACATCGGCTGAAGTCAATGGTTTTCCATCTGACCAACGCACATCCTTGCGTAATTCAAAACGCCACACCAAACCATCTTCACTGATTTCCCAGGATTCGGCCAACGAAGGTTCTACCTCAGTGGTCACACCATTGGTTTGAGTCAGTCCTTCGAAGATGAGGCCTGTAATTGCCGTCGTAGACGTTTCTTTGGCAACAATGGGATTGAAGGTTTTAGGATCGGATGTTGTGGATAAAGTAAGCTGTCCTCCATGCCGTTCACTCAACGGCTGTGAGTGGGATGCACTTTTCGAAGCATCCTCTTTAGTGGGCACAGGGCCTGAACAGGCGGAGATACAACAGATGAGAAAAACATACCACGCGTGACGCATGTGGATACAGTTCCTTTATCTCTAATAACTAGGTGACGAGTACTGTTTCAGAACTACTCGGTTGTTATGGGAACAGCTTCTTTGGTGGCTTCCACAACAGTCTCAACTTGAGCAGCCGCGGCATCAATAGCTGCTTCAGCTGGTTCAATCTCAACTTGGACCTGCGAAGCAACATCTGCGGCAACCGGCTCTACCATATCGCTCATATCACCCTGTGACACCATTGGGTTGAGGGCATCCGGCAACACTGCAGGAATCTTTTCAATCACAGAACGTCCGCGTGCAGTAGACAATACCGCTAGTGTCAAACATGTCACAAAAAAGAGGCCACCACCAATGGCTGTCACTTTAGCAATCAGCACATTAGTGCCACCACCAAATAACGATTGGCTGCCACCGCCCCCTAAGGCTTCACCTAAACCACCACGTCCACCCTGAACCAAAATAATCCCGATCAAGATAATACAAACACTGACATGCACAGAAAGCACAAAATAATACATTAGCTAGACACCGCCTGGTTTGAAGCCGCCGCCTGCAAAATACCCAAAAAGCTATCCGCTTTTAAGCTGGCACCGCCTACTAAAGCCCCATCAATATCGGCTTGCTGCAAAAGTGTTGCTGCATTGTCTGGCTTCACACTACCACCATACTGAATGCGAATCTTTTGCGCGACCGAATCCGAATAATTCTCGGTTAACCACAAACGAATTTGTTGATGCACTTCCTGAGCTTGCTCCGGGCTTGCTGTTTTCCCAGTACCAATGGCCCAAACCGGCTCATAAGCAATCACTACATTCTCGATTTGCTCAGCACTCACAGAAGCAAAAGAACCTTTGAGCTGAGCCGTAATCACCTCTTGTGTTTTATTGGCTTCACGCTGCTCTAGGGTTTCACCCACACACACGATTGGGGTAATCGAACTGGCCAGAACAGCCAATAACCTACGGTTCACAGTTGCATCCGTTTCACCAAACAACGTACGACGTTCTGAATGCCCCAAAACCACATAAGTGCAGCCAACATCTTGCAGCATCGGAATTGAAATCTCGCCAGTAAAAGCACCTTGCGCTTCCCAGTACACATTTTGCGCACCAAGCGCCACATCACTACCTTTAATTGCTTGACCTACGGCTGAAAGTCCTGTGTATGTCGGGCACACAACAACATCAATTGCGCCATTCTGTGAGGCCCCTTTAAAAGCCTGGGCCAACTCTTGACCTTCTTTTTGAGTGAGATGACATTTCCAATTGCCTGCAATGATTCTTTTTCTCATCGTAATACAATCCTTATTAACGGGTAGCTGTCTGCCCTTTATCCTTCAAAATCGCAATACCTGGCAACACTTTGCCTTCCAAATATTCTAAAGAAGCCCCACCTCCGGTCGAGATGTGACTCATTTTATCGCCTAAACCAAATTGCACAATAGCCGCGGCTGTGTCACCACCACCAATGACTGTGGTTGCCTCGCTCATTTGACTCAATGCCTCTGCCAATGCACGTGTCCCTTTAGCAAAGCGCTCTTGCTCAAATACACCTACAGGGCCATTCCATACAACCGTCTTCGCATCAGACAACGCCTTTTTAAATAACTCGACTGACTTGGGACCAACATCGACACCTTCCCAACCCGCCTCGATAGCACCCACATCAACAGTTTTCACACCACTGTTTGGATCGCCAAAACCATCGGTCACAATGTGATCCACAGGTAAGAGAATCTCAACCCCCTTCTCTTTGGCTTTCTTTAAAATATCGCGCGCTATATCTAATTTGTCTTCTTCTAAACGGGAATCACCAATCGCATGCCCTTGTGTTTTTAAAAATGTGTAGGACATCCCACCACCAATAATCAGGCGATCTACCTGCTCTAACAGCTTCGTGATCACCCCAATCTTATCGGCTACTTTAGCACCACCTAAAATCGATACATAAGGCCGCTTTGGATCACCTAAAGCACCTTGAAAATATTCGATCTCTTTATTTAATAGGAAACCTGCAACCCCAGGCAAGTATTGAGCCACGCCTTCAGTGGAAGCATGCGCACGGTGTGCGGTTCCAAAAGCATCGTTGACATAAACATCACCTAACTTTGCAAGAGATTTGGCAAATTCAGAATCATTCTTAGTTTCTTGTTTGTAATAACGCAGGTTCTCAAGCAGTAACACGTGGCCGGGTTGCAATACTGAAGCGGCACGCTCAACTTGTTCCCCGATGCAATCATTCACAAACGCAACAGGCTTGCCTAAAAGCTTTTCCAACCGCTTAGCCACAACCGCTAAGGAAAGTTCTGGTTTGCGCTCACCATCAGGTCGACCCAAATGGCTCATCAAAATTAAAGCCGCGCCTTGCTCTAAACAATACTCAATGGTGGGAATGCTTGCCTGAATACGTGTGTCGTCAGTGATGCCAGAATTCGCATCAAGAGGCACGTTAAAATCGACGCGCATCAATACGCGTTTACCCTGAATCGCAATGTCTTTAACTGTCTGTTTCATGAAATTCTCTTCCTCAATAGGCTCGGGTCTTTAAGATGAAGCCGTATTGTACCATGATCATGCCTGCACAACAACGATCACAGAGCCACATATGCTGTAGCATCTTACTGTCTTCTATCATTTATTATGAATTTTTTCTTGGCACTTGAGAGTCCCTACGTTAGAATCTAAGAAAACACAGGGATGCTCTATGTATCTAGAATACTTTGGGTTACGAGAAAAACCGTTTTCCATAACCGCAGATCCTTCGTTTCTGTATCTGTCGCCGCAGCACCAAGAAGCCATGTCTCATATGCTCTATGGAATCCAAGAGCGCAAGGGCTTTGTTGAAATCACCGGTGAGGTAGGCACAGGCAAAACCACTCTCTGTAAAGCCGTTTTGCGCCAACTGCAAAACGAGACGCGCACGGCCCTCATTTTGAACTCCAATTTATCCGAACTCCAGCTGTTGCAGACCATGATCCAAGATTTTGGTCTCAACCCCATGAAAAACGACCGATTCAGCCTCTTTAATCAACTCAATCATTTTTTACTCGACCAAGCCGAAAGTGGCAATAATATCGTTGTCCTAATCGATGAGGCCCAAAACCTCAGTATTCGCCTACTCGAACAGATTCGTATGATCTCCAACTTAGAAACGGACAAAGAAAAGTTGATTCAAATTGTCTTGATTGGTCAACCTCAGCTACGCGATAAACTCGCTCGCCCTGACTTAGAACAACTCAGACAGCGCATTGCAGTGCGCTGCATCATTGATCCGCTCAACACTACGGACACGGCCAATTATATTAAACACCGTGTTACCACCGCCGGATCAGATGACATTAAATGGACTGATGCCAGCATAGAACGCATTCACAGCATTTCTAAAGGCATCCCCCGTATGATCAATCAAATCTGTGACCGCTGTTTGTTGGCAGGATATATTTATAAAACACATGACATGACACCGGATATTGTGCAAAGATCTTATTTAGAGCTTACTGGACAAGCACAAGAACCAGAAACTGTTGAGGCAAGTTTGGAATGAGTCTGATTGAAGAAGCATTACGAAAAACACAAAAAGTCACTCAAGGAAATAGGGTTGCGCCTCAGCCTAAAACTGAAGCATCGCGTACTCCTCAAACGACAAAACAAATTCTTCCTCAGACAACCATCACCAATCTGGATGACAATAAAATGGCATCCGTCAGCACACTTGCACTGGCCACGATTGCTGTCATGTCGCTAAGCGTTGCTCTTTTTTCTATTCAATCTAATCAGGGGTCATCAAACTCAAAAAGTAACGACACAGCATCTCCTCAGTCTTTATTGACTATGGGAGATGAAGTGTCCTCTCAGCCTAAAACCGTGGCACCAGAAGCCACCACCATTCCTCAGGTTGCTGCAAATAAATCGCCTTTCACCCGTACCCAAAAAAATAGTGTCCTTCCAAAGATTTCCGAAACACCTAAAATCCAGCTGAATGGTGTTGTGGTAGGTGGACAAGTACCCTACGCAATCATCAATGGGGAGATTATGGTCATTGGAGAAACGGTGGAAGATGCTTCGATCATCAACATCACTCAGGACTATGTATCACTGCAGTATGATGATGGCTCCAAAACACGACTTTATGTGAAATCGCGTTCTCAGTAGTTCAAACTAAGCAGTCTAGCGAATATATTGCTTGAGTGTCTTTTCAACTAAGGTCATCGGTACATCTTCAGAAACAAATACCTGTCCAATACGCTTCATGAGTACCCAACGTGGTTTACCTGAAATGAATTTCTTATCCTGCTTGAGCGCTTTCAATACGGTCTTAGCAGAAACACCCTCTGCCGCCACTGGCAAACCTGCTGCCTCAAATAAGTCGGTCAACCTTTCAAGATCCGCCTGCTTTGCATGCCCTAAATCGACTGACATTTTAGCGGCATAACACATGCCAATGGCAATCGCCTCACCATGCGTCCAACGTTCATATTGCGTAGCCGTTTCTAAGGCATGACCTAAGGTATGTCCGAAATTCAAAAATAAGCGCATTCCCTTGGTCTCTTTTTCATCTTGAGTCACAACATCGGCCTTGATAGCAGCAGAAGCTTTTACCATACGCTTCACTGCATTTGGCTTTAGGCTCAAACAATCCTCTAAATGGTTTTCGATGTATTGAAACAGATCTTTGTCAGCGATGGCGCCATACTTAATAATCTCTCCCAAACCGGATCGGATTTGCTTAGCCGGTAAAGACTGCAAAACCTCGCTATTACACCAGACCAATTTCGGATGATAGTAGGCACCTAGAAGATTTTTCCCTTCAGGCAAATCAATACCGACCTTGCCACCAATAGAAGAATCGACCTGCGCGAGTAAACTTGTCGGTACCTGAATGTACGGAACGCCTCGACGTAAAGTGGCTGCTGCAAACCCTGTCAAATCGCCAACAACGCCTCCACCAAAGGCGATCAAACCCGGGACCTTCATCGTATTGTTCTTAACGACTTTCTGAACCAAATACATCAGGGTGTCAATTGATTTAGATTTCTCCGATTCCGGAACCGAAAGTACGTTAATGGTATAGCCGGCTTTTGTAAGCGGCTTACACAAAGCCTCTTGCCACAAATTCAATAACCTTTTGTGAGAAACAATCCACACTTCCTTAGGGAATTTAAGACGCTCTAAATGCTTTGGTAGATCCTGGTAGGAATCCGCTACAACAATTTCATACTGCTGATCTATGAGTTGAATTTGAATCATCAATACTCCACCAACTTCAGTGTCTCAATAAGTCTTCTGGAAAAGTAATCGAATCGACAACAAGCTCACCCACATACCGCTTGCCTGATTCTGTAAAAAACCCTTTTTTACCTAAGCCAAAGGTGACTGTCATATTCGCTTTCATGGCGACACCTAAAGGCTCTCCTGAATCCGCATCCATGCCCGATGGAACATCTAAAGCATATACAGGTTTAGCCATACGCTGCACGCCCTCAATAATACCATGCTCATGCGAACGCACTTCACCTTGCAAGCCAATACCCAACAAAGCATCTACAACGCACTGCACAGAATCAAATTGAGCGAGCACATCTGATGACCACACGCGAAAAGGCAGACGTAATTGTTCAACAATATGAAAAAAGACCTGGCAATCAGGTCTGAGTTTATCTGAAGAGTGACTCAATAAAATTTGAGGGATGTGCCCTAATGATTGCAAGTGCCTAGCGCACGACAATCCATCACCACCATTGAATCCCATTCCACATACAATCAATATTTTAGAATTGGCTGGAATGCACTGGTGAATCTGCTTAGCAGCAGCAAATCCCGCATGGTCCATAAGGACAACACGCGGAATACCCAAAACCTCAATGGCTTGGCGATCTATGGCCTGCATTTGGGAGACCGAAACCGCTCTCCCAAGCTGCATTACTTACGGCCCTTAACCTTGGGTTTCTTGATCTTTGGAAGTCCGAACACGGCTTGGTTGTCTTCCCACTTGCCTTGCTCAATAAGATGGCGGACACGCTCGAAACGCTTCATAACGTTACGCAACGCACCAGCTGATCCCTTAGACTTTTTTAAGGATGGATGAATAGACATTGTTTCTTTTCCTTTACAACGACTTCAGAAAACAATCGCTGTAGGTTGCTTTCAACGAAGACAACTTTCGCTTCGCTACATCTTTAGACTCAAACGGCCCGATAAACAATACCGAATGCTCACCGTAGGTTTTGACAAAAGCCAATTCGCCGCTATCTTCTAAACGTTTTCTTTCCCGCTCTGCATATTCTTGCTTGGTGTAAGTCACTATCTGTATCGCATAGCCA
This sequence comes from Candidatus Omnitrophota bacterium, assembly GCA_029261015.1. Classification (GTDB taxonomy): domain Bacteria; phylum Omnitrophota; class Gorgyraeia; order Aquiviventales; family Aquiviventaceae; genus JAJDCC01. The sequence continues at coordinate 17,240 of JAJDCC010000198.1, forward strand.
CTCAACTCATTCGCACGCACAGAATTCACTTCAGGTGATGCCACCACTGCACTCTCAGCAGGCACTGTAGTGACCTGAATCAATTGCTCTTGCTTTTGCGTTTGAGGTTCTGCATACACCACATCCACAGATTGGCTGAGATTTGTTTTTGCATTCACGCGTTCAACCCGCGCTAACTGCTTACCTCGCTCAACACCAAAAGCAAAAACCACTGTCAATCCAATCAATGCACCAATACCGACTAAGACCAGTTGGTCATGGCGCAGCATGAAATGAACCTTGCCGACAGCGGGTCGATGCTGGGGCCGCGGAGCAGCCTTATGTTCCAGATCAAAAAGTTCAAGTTGACCGTTGTCGTCTGGCATGGAATGTACTCAATTGTACGTGTTTCACTGCATTTGTCAAAAACTAGACTTTTGTCTATCCTTTAGACGGACCGGGTCGATTCTCTTCCCCGCGCAAAAGCCTCCCAATGTTCTCTCGATGCCGAACCACAATCAAGATGGCCAAGAAAACACCCACACTCACTTCTTTAAACGAAAAACCAAGACACAGTTGCGCAATAGGAATAACGATGGCTGCAGCCAAAGACCCAACGGACACATACCTCGTCACTGCATAAAACCCTAACCAAACAATAAGACAAATTCCGGCAACCTGTGGCATTGCTGCCACTAAAACACCAATGGTTGTAGCAACACCCTTGCCGCCTCGAAATTGCAGAAAAATGGGAAAGTTATGCCCCAAAATTGCACACACCCCACAGACTAAGCGGGCAAAAACATCTGGCGAAAGGACAAGTACCGGAGCTATCACCAAAACAGGCAAAACACCCTTTAGGACATCAATCACAAAAACCAGATAAGCGTATTTTTTACCTAAGGCACGTGAAGTGTTTGTCGCACCCACATTACCACTGCCTACCGTACGGATATCAATCCCTTTAACCCAGCGCACTAAAATATAAGCTGTGGGAATAGAGCCGATTAAATAAGATAACACAAACGCCAGTGCGCTTGCCATGCTTAATGGATATCCTCATGATCTGCAGAGAATTCTTCAGGATCTAACTCATCCACGCCTTTAACCACAATGTGTAAAGGCACACCCTTCAAACGCGCATCTTTTGCCAATCGTTTTACCAAATAATTCTGATACGAAAGCGCCAGTTGCCCTGTTGGGCTTGTAATCAATTCTAGACGACCTGGAAACTTAGGATCAAATTGCGCACGCTTAAGCCCTAACCGTCGCCCACGCACACGCGGTGGTGGATGCGCTTTCCACGCCTCTTTAAGCGTGTGACGCAATTCATTCAACGGAATACCTTGAGTTAAATGACGAAATACTTTAAGCCCTACTGTCAATGGCTTAGTCACCTGAAACCCATCCTTAGCAGATGTGATTAAAATAGGGGCAAAATGAAGGTACGGAACTTCAAGCTGAATTTCTCGAATGAATGTGCGCTGAGCTTTACCTTGAATCAAATCCCATTTATTCAAGACAAGAACCAAACCACGCCCTTGTTCACGGACTTGTGTGATGATGCGCAAATCATCGCGCGTCACACCTTGTGTTGCATCAATCACAACCAACGCCACAGCACAACGTGTGATGCTTTTATTTGAGCGCGCCATGGAGAACACATCAACCGATTGTCTCACTTTTCGCCTATGCCTCAACCCTGCGGTATCTACTAGCAGCACCTTGCGATTACCTACAGTAATCCAGGTATCCACAGCATCGCGTGTCGTGCCAGCAACATCCGAAACAATCACGCGCTCTTCGTTAAGGATGGCATTAAACAGTGAAGATTTTCCGACATTCTGACGTCCCAAAATAGCCAAGGAAGGGGTTGAAGGCAACTCATGCGTCCAACGAACGTTTTTAGGTTTGCTCCGAGCTCGCTGTGAAGGATCGAACAAACCCAGATGCTCTAAAATGCTATCCAACACATCTCCTACACCTAACCCATGCAATGAAGAAATGGCAAAAGCATCTTCAATACCAAACTGATGAAATTCAGCCGGCACGGTCAGTTCGTTTTCCCGTTTATTGACGGCCAAAATGAGAGGCTTACCCGCTTTACGCAACCCTTCAACAACCGCTACATCATCAGCAAGCAACCCATCTTTTCCGTTGCAGATAAACAGCAGCACATCCGCTTCTTCAATAGCCACTTGTAATTGCTTTTGCACAAATAATTGTAGAGGGTCCGTTCTTTCTTCATCATATCCGCCAGCATCAATCACACGAATAGTCGACCCACGCCAAGTCACTTCACCATAAATACGGTCACGGGTAGTTCCACGCATAGGTGAAACCACAGCTTTACGAGCCCCCACTAGGCGATTGAATAAGGTGGACTTCCCCACATTAGGGCGTCCTACCAAAACCACACAGGGCTCTTTAATTGTTTTAATATCAACAGTACTCATTAGTCTAAAACTCGTAAAGCTTTCCACACATAGTTTATGCCTGACAATATCGTTAATACCGTGGCAACGATCAAAAGAAATCCTTTATAGGGCAAGTTTAAAAACACCACCACGATCAAAGCCATTTGCGCACCGGTTGTGCATTTACCCAGAAGATTGGGATGCACATTCCAATCGCCTCGAATCACAAACAACACCGATGTTCCTAAAATCAAAAAAACATCCCGGCTGATCACAGTAATGTTGAACCACGCCGGGATATGCATGTGATCGGGCAGCCCTTTAATTGAGGAACACCCAATTAATATACTCAAAATAAGCGTTTTATCTGCAATAGGGTCTAGAATAGAACCTAGTTTTGTTTGTAAGGAATATTTTCTTGCGATAAAACCATCTAGGGCATCAGTTACGATGCCCAAGAGGAATAAACCAAAAGCCAATAACCTAAGCCATTCGCGCTGCGGCTCATAGTACACTAAGCACACCAACACGCCCGGAACTAACAAGATCCGCAATAATGACAATTGATTCGGTATGTTCATTACACAGACTTGTTAGAGCAAAGCAGAAACTATTGTCTGTACTTTAACTCCACTCCCGTTTCAGGATCATACGTCATGTGCTCAGGATACTCTTTTCCTGTGGCTGGCGAAAACTTGACTCGACCCGTTGTCGCTGCTGCTGCAGGCGTAGCTGTAGCCGGCGGATATTGGTGTTGCGATTTCTTATCTTTCTCTTCCATCGCATTACCCATAAGACCTCCACCGATAGCACCTAGCCCTGCACCAATGGCAGTACCTGCACCTGAATGCCCCGATTGATTACCAATGATAGCACCTGTAGCGGCACCTAAAACACCACCTAACACGGCACCTTGATTACGCTTGGACTGAGCAGCAGTTCCCATACTCTCACAACCTGTGCTGACCAATGCAAGTCCCACAATTAACATTAAAGAAATTTGTTTCATTTGTATTCCTCCTGTGTGTAGCTTACAAAGTCTAGCATGAAGCTAGATGCGTAGCAATCTCCATGCTCAAGACGCGATTATTTCAAAAACCCTACGCGTTTGGGTGGCCAAAATATACAAAATGCTTTACCAATTTTATGTGATTTTGGCACAAACCCCCAAAAACGGCTGTCATGCGATGCCCCAGAATTATCGCCCAAAACAAAATAATGGTCTGCTGGCACTTCAATTACCTTCCCCTGACGCCCAAATTCACCCTGGTTGTAGTACTCATTTGTATTAAAAATTTCTGGCTCTGTCAACGGTTGACCATTGACCAATAACCCCCCATTTCGAATCTCAACGGTATCACCACCTACAGCGACCACCCGTTTAATGAATGGCCTCTTTTTATCCTCAGGATATTTAAAAACCATAATTTGTCCACTTTGTGGCTCTGAGAAACGGTAAATGAACTTATTCACCAAAATACGGTCCCCTTCAATTAAAGTCTCGCGCATAGAACCTGAAGGGATCTTAAAAGGTGCCACCACAAAAGTGCGAATCACTAAAGCAATCACGACCGCCCATACTAAAGACTCTAAATTTTCCTGTGTCGCAGAAGCCTTCTGGCTGGCAGCTGCATTTTCTGGTGAGTCAACGCTATGCTTTGCTGCTCGACGCTCTTTAATCATAACCAACAACAAACCCACACCATACAAACCCAGGGCTACAACAATGATGGAACTGAGAAGATCCCAATTTTCAAACATGCCTATTCCTAGTAATCCTTCGATTAAAGTTTAAGCACAGCAAGAAAAGCCTCTTGAGGAATTTCCACATTCCCCACTTGCCGCATACGCTTTTTACCTTCTTTTTGTTTTTCCCAAAGCTTGCGCTTTCGCGTAATGTCACCCCCATAGCACTTACCCGTCACGTTCTTTGCCAATGGGCGAACACTCGCACGAGAAATGATGTGTTGTCCTACCCCTGCCTGAATCACCACTTCAAAAAGTTGACGAGGGATCAATTCTTTTAATTTTTCTACTAAGGCTTTGCCTCGATCATAGGCCAACGATTTCGCCACAATCGCAGACAGAGGCTCACACACTTTTCCATTCAACAAGATATCTAGCCGCACTAACTTCTGAGGCCGATAACCAATCACTTCGTAATCAAAAGAACCATATCCACGGGTGATCGTTTTTAATCGGTCATAGAAATCCACTAAGATTTCATTCAAAGGGACCTCATAGACCAATTTAACACGCGACTCACTCAGGTATTCTGTAGAAATATAAACACCACGCTTTTGTATCGTTAGATCCATAACCCCACCCACGCCCTCAGCAGGACACAGGATGACGGCTTTCACAAAAGGTTCACTGATGGTTTCGATGGATCCAGGCGAAGGCAAATCACTGGGCCGACGCACTTCAATGGATTTACCTCCCATCAACTCGGCTTTAAACACCACACTAGGCGTGGTTAACACCAACACAACTCCAAACTCGCGTTCAAGTCGCTCTTGCACAATTTCCATATGCAATAAACCTAGAAAACCACACCGGAACCCTTGCCCAAGAGCTTCAGACTGCTCTGGTTCAAACGTGAATGCAGCATCTGTTAAAACAAATTTTTCCATCGCTGTACGCAATGTCGTCAAGTCTTGTTGATTGGCAGGATAGACTCCCGAAAAAACCATCGGTTTAAGCGGTGAAAAACCTGGGAGCGGTTTAGACGTTGGTTGCCGCGCATCGGTTACCGTATCCCCAGCAACCACATCCTTAGGACTGCGAATGCTGGCTGTGATGTATCCTACTTCGCCTGCCGTTAACTGCTTCACCGCTTGCGGCTCTGGAAGAAAGACACCGAGCTCTTGCACTTCATATTCCAAACCTTTCCCCATAAACTTAATTTGCATGCCCGGAGTAATTGTGCCATTAACCACCCGTATAAAAACCACCACACCTTTATAAGAGTCGTAGTGAGAATCAAACACTAAACAAGATAAAGGCTCATTGGGCTCACCTTCAGCCGCTGGGATCTCATGCACGATACGCTCAAGCAACTCTTGCACACCAATCCCTGTCTTTGCACTAATGTGACTGATTTCAATTTCATCATCCAAGAGCAAGTTCACCACTTCCTGTTCAACACGTTCCACTTGAGCGCTAGGCAAATCAACCTTGTTCAATACCGGCAGCACTTTAATATTTCGATTCTCTGCAAGGATGTAATTGGCCACCGTCTGTGCTTCAACCCCTTGAGCTGCATCCACTACCAACAAAGTTCCGTCGCAGGCTTGTAAACTTTTGGCTACTTCGAATGAAAAGTCCACATGACCGGGAGTATCAATGAGATTCAAAATATAATCTTTACCGTCTTTAGCTTTGTAATTCAAACGCACAGCTGATGCTTTAATGGTGATTCCGCGTTCACGCTCAAGATCCATAGAATCCAGTAACTGGTCACGAAACTTACGGTCTTCCACAGCCCCTGTACTTTGAATCAAACGATCTGCCAAAGTGGATTTACCATGGTCAATATGCGCTACGATAGAAAAATTACGAATGTGTTCTAGTTTCATAGGAATGTCTTAGGCTGAATGAATTAACTTCAAACCAAAGTTTAAGAGTTCTTCTAGTTGAGATTTTTTTGGGGTTTCACAATATAACCGGACAATGGGCTCAGTTCCCGAGCGTCTGAAGAGTAACCAACTGTCGTCTGCTGCTACCCACTTAAACCCATCCATATCACTGGTTCTAACAATATCCATCCCAGCCATTTTATTAGGAGGATTATTGGCCAGTTGATCAAATAATCGCTCTACTTGATCGGCTTTAAGGTGTAAATCATGACGTCCGTAGTACCACCGTCCGTACTGCTTTTCAAGATCGGACATCAATTCGCCTAATGATTGACCACTCATCGCCATGGCTTCTAATACAAGTAAACCATTCACCAAACCATCGCGTTCTGGAAGATAACCATTCAATCCAATACCACCAGATTCTTCACCGCCTACCATCACGTCTTCATTGATCATCAACTCAGCAATACCTTTGAATCCAACAGGAACCTCTACCAATTTCAAACCCAAGTCATCACACAGACGATTGATCATCATGGTATTGGAAAGTGTTTTGACAATCATCCCTGTCGCTTTACGTGTCTGAACCAAATGTTTAATCATGACACACATGACTTGCCCCGGATTCAGCCAACGCCCTTTAGGGTCAATGATTCCCAAGCGGTCTGCATCTCCATCATTGGCGATACCAATATCTGCAGATTGATGCTTAACGGCTTTTTGCAGCCCTTGTAAATACTTTGAAATCGGTTCAGGTGCGGTACCCCCAAAATAAGGGTCAGGATTACCACGCAATGTCTCCACTGAACATTGACTGCCTTTAAGCATCTGTTCAATCAACGTACCGCCAGCGCCATGCATCGAATCGACCAACACTTTAGCCTTAAGTTTGCGCACCTTAGGCATGTTGATGTAGCTCTTAATACCTGCTACATAAGGAGTCACCATATCCTCAAAAGTAATGAGTTTTTTGGCCTCTGCCTCATCAAACGACATAGACTTGACTTCTGTTTTTCCTAAGAAACTTTCTACAGATTTTACCGTAGCAGGAAATGCCGACCCACCATAAGCTTCTTTAATTTTAAGGCCATTATAGGGATGGGGGTTATGACTGGCCGTAACCATCAAACCAAAGGGTAATTTAAGATCGACTACTGTGCGACTGATCACAGGAGTGGGAATAGATTTATCCGTCAATACACACTGAATGCCATTTCCTGCTAAAACCTCACACACTGTCTTTGCAAAAGCAATACCCAGGAAGCGAGTATCATAACCCACTGCGGCTTTAAGTTTTTTGTTAGGAAACGTTTTTAAATAATGTTCCGCTATCGCTTGAGTGGCTATCCGCACATTGTCATGCGTGAATGCTTCTGCAATTAATGCGCGCCAACCTTCGGTACCAAACTTAATCTGCGTTTTTGATTTCATGAAACATCACTCCGTAACGAATCAATGGCATCGCGATAAGATTTGGCTTTAAAGACATACGTACCAGCAACCAGCACATCTGCTCCTGCATCACGAACCCGTTTGCCAGTTTCTGCATTAATCCCACCATCCACTACAATATGTCCGCGATAACCGAGTGCACGCAAATCCCTTACTTTATCAATTGAATTAGGCATGAACGATTGACCGCCAAAACCTGGCTCCACACTCATGACCAAGACTTCGTCGCAATCATCCAAATAAGGTTTGATTTCAGAAACAGGCGTCTTGGGTCTCAATGAGATGCCTGAGCGCACGGAGTGTTGACGAATTTTCTTAAGCGTATCACGCATCACGTCTGGTTCTTTTAGCCCCGCCGACTCCACATGCACAATCACTGAATCCGCACCTGCCTTAAGGAAAGCATCCACATACTGTTCAGGATACTCCAACATCAAGTGCACGTCTAATGACACAGTACTGACGCTGTTAATCACATCAAGGATGCCAGGCCCCATACTGATATTAGGGACAAAATGCCCGTCCATGATATCGACATGCAACCAATCAGCTCCCGCTTCTTCCACTTTTTTGATTTCATCCGCTAAATGCGAAAAATCACAAGCTAATAAACTCGGCGCTACTAAAATAGGAAAATCTAAATTTGACATTTTTTAAGCAGTGCTTCTGCTTCTTCTTGTTGCACCTGTCCTACTATCGACAAATGCATGCCTTTGTTCTTAAACAAACCCTGAGTGTACTTCTTCATATCTTGCATCGTGACCTGATTCATGGCTTTGAGTAATTCTTCCGGATCTGGCTTACGGTTTGAAACCAACATCGACTCGCCCATCCACAGCATGTGCTCCATCGTGTCTTCAAGCCCCATCCAAAACTGGCCAGCATAATAATCTTTAGCCCGTTTTAATTCAGCCAGTGAGAAATGACCTCGTTTGGCCTCCCTAAGCTCGGCACTGACAACTTTCAGCGTTTCTTTTAATTTTGAGGGATCGCACCCTGCGCTGACCAAAAAAACACCCGCATCCTGGTACCTTCGAATCTGCGAACCAATATCATACACCAAACCACGCCTCTCACGCACTTCTCTGAACAATCGTGAAGACATATTGGCGCCTAACACCACATTCAACAACTCCATAGCATAGCGCCCTGGATGTGCCCGAGACCCGGCAAAAGTGCCTAGACAAAGATGCGTTTGTTCAGTCGTTTTGGTCACCACCACCGAACGCGGCTTTTGAAAAGGGCGTGGTGCTTTCTTAAAAGGAGCGCAGCTCTGCGGTTTGAGTTTGCCAAATAATTTCTCGCATTGCTCGTTAATGGATTCGGCATCTACGGCCCCCACAACAGCCACCAACATATTTTTGGGTTGATAGTGCCGTTTCCAATACTGGGTCAAATGCTTACGTGTGATCGCTTTAACGCTTTTTGGCGTACCCGATAGGAGTGTTCCTAAAGGGTGCCCTTGCCACAACAACTGTTGAAATAATTCCTGCACATGTTGTGCAGGCGAATCTTCGATCATCAATATTTCTTCTAAAATAACATCACGTTCGCGTTCTAAATCACGACTGCTGTACCGTGGATGGCACACCATTTCAGCCAGGACATTCAACGCACGTTTAGAATACCGCGCGGGCAACTTCACCATATAACAGGTTTGTTCTTCGGCAGTAAACGCATTCAAGCTACCACCAACACCTTCAATCTGCTGCTTTAACCCTTCACAGGTATAGCGCCTTGTGCCCTTAAAAACCATGTGCTCAATGAAGTGAGAAATTCCTGCATGCGAAGGAGATTCATACCGACCGCCTGTATTCACCCACACTCCCGCTGAAACCGAAACCGCATCGGGAATCGATTTCACCAAAACGCCTAAACCATTTTTAAGTTGCGTGTATGCATAATCAGATTTAGCCATCTTTTTTGAATGCCTGGGTATCTAAATACTGCTGAAGGATAATGCAAGCTGCAGCCTGATCGACATCTGTCTTGGGGCGTGGTTTGCGTTTTGCTTGATTCAATTGTTTTTCTGCCTGTACAGAAGACAGACGTTCATCCACCCACTGCACCGGAATTTTTGTGTGTTGTTTCAACAACTTGGCAAAAGCTTGCGCTTGTTTGGCTTGATCTGAGATGCCTCCATCCATTTTCAACGGAAGCCCCATCACGACTAAATGGACTTCATGCTCCTGAATCAGCTCTTGCAGTGTGGCGATATCTTTCAGACCACCCTTACGCTCAATGGCACACAATGCGCTCGCACTGATCCCTAAAGCATCACTTAAAGCCACACCTATACGCTTGTGTCCAAAATCGATCCCTAAGATTCGACTCACAGCGTCACACTCGACTGCGGAACCGACGCAAAAAAGTGCCTGCACGCTTCACGGTGTCCACACGATTCTTGGCTTCAGATAAATGCTTAATCAAAGCGCTCCCGACAATCACCCCATCTGCATACTGCGCCACCTGATGTGCGGTTTCGGGAGTAGAAATACCAAAACCCACACAAATCGGTTTGGAGGTAATCAATCGCAACTGCCGAATGTCTTTCTTTAATGAAGGAGACAATTGCTTACGTTCGCCTGTAGTCC
>JAJDCC010000199.1 GCA_029261015.1 Candidatus Omnitrophota bacterium
GATGTCGCTATTCGATATGCCAGTGCCAACTACAATGTGATTGTGCGTTTTTCAACAGGCTCTCAATTTGTTAAGCGCAGTTATGTCACCGAAGAAACGTGGCTGGGCGGTGCTGATTTTGATATCAGCGGTGTCGATATGAATGGCGATGGACGCACTGACCTCATGCATTATGTGCACGATAATGATCCTGATTTTCCTAATGAAGCCGGTCAAATAAAAACCTGGTATTCCGATGGTAACCACTTTGAACCCGGCGCTAACCTGCCACAGCAATTTGATATTACAGCGGCAAACGCGGTGATTCAGTTTGGTGATTTTAATGGGGATGGGCTGCTAGAACCTGGGGTATTTCGTAACACAGACGGGCTCTGCAAAATCGGCAACTCCACCAGCAATGTACCCGATATTTTATCTACAATCACCTCGCCTATTGGTGGGCGCACAGAAATCACTTATGGCCCCTCTTCTGATAACGCTGATGCCTCATCCGCTAATCTGCCCTTTGTCCTACAGCTGGTTAAAGAAACCCAAACTCATGACGGATTGGGCCATAGCTACGTTACACACTACAGCTATACCCAAGGGCAGTTTCATGCCAAACCCGAAACACGCGAAAGTGAATTTTGGGGCTTTGGCAAAGTCATTGTAAGCGATGCAGATCATGTGCAATCCATCACTCAGTTTCACCAGAATGAACACCTAAAAGGACGCCCCTACTTTACGCAGATTCAAGACAGCGAAGGCAATATATGGACCGAACAAGACCAAGAATGGATATGTGAAGCATTAGAAACCGGCCAACATTATGTCAAATTGGTTTCTGATACGCGGCGCGACTTTGACGGCAATGCCACTTACTTGGAAACAAAATCCACTTTTGAGTATGACAACTACGGCAACACAACGCGCGTCAATGCACTGGGTTGGGTGGATGCATCCGATCCGAACAGTCTCTTAGATAACCAAGCCACAGAAACTACCTATAACATCAACACCGCAGCATGGATTTTAGATAAACCCGCTACGGTGAAACAATTCGATCATCAGGGCACCCTGCTCAGCCAAAAGCGGTTCGTTTATGACAACAACGCAAACCACACCGATACGCTTTCATCCGGCTTATTGACCCGTGAAGACGTGTGGCTGGTCAATGATGTGACAAACCCCAGCGATGCTCGCTGGCTACCGACTACTATGCAGTACAACAGTTTTGGCAACCTCACTCACATCACCGATTCAATAGGCCGAACAACTCAAAACATCTATGGGGAAACCAGCAATACCTTCATCACTAAAATCATCAATGCCCTTGGCCATGAGCGCACATGGGTGTACGACACTGCATCGGGACAGGTACTGCAATCCACTGATCCCAATGGACTGACTACATTGACAGACTATGATGAATTTGACCGCGTCATTGCAAGCAAAACCTTAAAACCGGGAGCCTCCTCCCCCATCACCACCAGTGAAATCGAATACACTTTGGGTGATTTCACTCTAGCTGAGCCCATCCTCAATCGCATCAAAACCACGGTGTATGCAAATGAAGCAGGCACAGAATCATTTGCACAATATCAGTTCAGTGACGGGCTTGGCCGCACCGTACAATCACGCTCACCCGCATCAGATGGCACACAGCAAGTCGTCTCCGGAACGGTCGAACTGGATCACAAAGGCCAGACCATCAAACAATGGATATCCTTTGTTGCCCCCTTCAGCAGCAGCTACATTGCCCCCAATACCAACCAACTACACCCGCCCGTGGAGTATACCTACGATGCCGTGGGGCGACTGATCCAAACCAGCACTCCTCATCTGGAGAATGACCCTGCGATATCAACAGTGTCTTACGATGATTGGGTAATCACCACCACCGATGCCGAGGGCAAACTCACCGTCCAGCACAACGATGCTTTTGGTCGCTTAGAAAAAGTATTTGAACATGGCATCACCCATCCCACTGTGTATACCTACGATGCATTGGGAAATATACTCAGCATCACCGATTCAACAGGACACAACACAACCACACTCACCTATGACAGCTTGGGCCGCAAACTCAGCATGAATGATCCCAATATGGGCTTTTGGACCTATGCCTACGATGATGCGGACAACCTCATCGCTCAAACCGACGCACGCAATCATACGATCACCTTTGACTATGATGATCTGAATCGACTGACACATAAACACATCCCCGCCATCACCGAAGGCACGCTTGTTCCTGAAGCATATTTAGAACAAGGGGGCGAAGTCGTGATTGAAGCAGAACTTTATGATCAAAGTCTCCTCAATACGGGAAGTATGGAGTGGTCTGTAGGCTCTAGCGTTTCAGGCGCCTCCGGCGATCATTATGTCATGGTCGATGATAATAGCGGAAGCTATGGTTCTGGATACAAAGACAATGCTCCTGAGCTTCAATATCGCATTCACTTTCACACGACAGGCACCTACTATCTTTGGACACGTGGATATGCCGATGATTGGAGCACTGACTCTGTTCACTATGGCTTCAATGGCCAAGACCTGGATAGCACCAACAATGCCAACGGTTATGGGCACAATAAATGGACATGGCGACACAAGCGATGGATTAACGGGACAGATGATCGCCGAACGATTTATGTAGATCAGCCTGGGGACCACATCCTCAACCTTTGGGTTAGAGATGATGGCACGCGAGTAGATAAAATCATGCTCACAAAAAATGCCAGTACCAGTCTCTACGGTTCTTCCTGGCAAGGTCCGGCTATGAGTGAGCGCCGTCCTGAATCCGGTGATTTCGTAGAAGTTGCCCCCGCCTCAACCATTTCTTACAACTATAATGACCCGGCACATAAAAATAAAATCAGCAGTATCTACGACACCAGCGGAAACACCCAGTTTACCTACAATGACTTTGGGCGGCTCATCACCGAAACCAAATCCATTAATGGCGAGGGCAGTTTTACAATTCAGCGCAGTTACGACCTTCTGGGTCGTCTGAAAAATCTGCAATATCCCGATGGCGAAGTGCTTAGCTACACCTACAATAATCAAGGGGGTGTTGCGACTATCGATCTCACTGATAGCTCCGGCACACAACCTATCCTCTCGGCGCTGACCTATGATGCCAATGGTCAAGTCGACACTATCACTTATGGAAATGGCGTTACCACTCAATATGATTACGATGTCGACACTTTACGCCTCAAAGGACTCCTATCCAGAGATGCCAGCGGCAATCCGATACAAAATCTCGCGTATAGCTTTGATAAAGTGGGAAACATCACCCATATCAATGACGGATTATTGGGACACCATCAAAGTTTTACTTACGATGATTTGCATCGATTAGTATCTGCCAATGGCGTCTATGGCCACCTCACATACGACTACGACGACATCGGCAATATGATTAATAAAGCGGGCACTACCATGACCTATGGCGACAATGCTCCCGCCCATGCTGTCACCTCAACCAGCAGTGGACTCACCATGAGCTATGACGCAAACGGCAATATGCTCAGTAAAATCCATGACATCGAAACCCTGCGTTCACGCAACTACATCTACGACGTTGAAAACCGACTCATTGAAGCAGCCCTCCCGGATGAGGGTGCTGTGACTGTGGAATTCCAACCTGGGTGGAATTTCTTTGCCCTTCCCCTAGCCCCGGGCAATGCAGATATCAGCACCCTTTTCCCCAATTTTGCAGCGCAAATCGAACAGATCTCGCGCCTCAATTCGGATGGAGAATGGGAACATTTTGTGGGTGATGCAGATTTTAACGCCTTCAATTCACTCACTTATGGAAAGGGATACCAAGTGTACACCAAGTCTTCATTCACTCTTGAGTTAGAAGGCTCTTTACCCAGCAGCGTCGCTAGCACAAGCTTAAATACGGGCTGGCATTTCATACCCACAACGACATTGCAACCACAAGACCTTAGCACTGCTCTTGTGGGCATTGACTATGGTTCAGTAAAAGCCTACGATAATCAAAGTGGCTCTTTGACAGATGCTTTGACCCTGAATTCAGCCCATGCCTACTGGGTTGAAGTGATGTCACCTTCTACATGGGTCCCTGTTCCCGCCAACTCCAAAACACAATTCATTTATGACGGTGATGGCGGACGCGTGAAACAAATCACAGGCTCCGGAACAACCTTATTTGTTGGCGACATCTTAGAAAAAGGACCCGACGGAAGTAAAACCCTTTCAATCTTCTCAGGCAACCAACGCATAGCCTCCAAACACTCAAGCAAAGGACTCCGTTGGTATCATGGCGATCATTTAGGTTCTACCAATGTTGTAACCAATGTTTCCGGCCATGCCGTGCAACATCTTGAGTACCAACCCTATGGAGAACCTACTGCGTTAACGACAGAATCACCCGATGGAGCCACACTGCCCTATACCTTTACCGGTCAGCGCAGTGACACCTCTACCGGACTGATGTACTACAAAGCACGCTATTACGATCCTGAGTTGGGTCGATTCATTCAAGCAGATGAACTCTCTGCATCACCCAATGACCCACAACAACTCAATCGTTATGCTTATGCACGCAACAATCCCATTTACTTTACAGATCCATCTGGGCATTTCATCTTTACAGCAATTGCCGCCATCATTAATGCGGCGGTTTCTTTTGCCGTGGCGCATCCTGTTATCGCCGGAGCTATCGTTGGCGGAATCGCAGGTGGCGCACAAGCGGCTAACAACGGAGGCAATGTCTTGAAAGGTGCTGCGTTTGGTGCACTTGCAGGAGGCTTATCCGGATTCACCTTAGGAAGTGGCAGTGCCCATTGGGCACTCAAGCTGTCTGCTGGACTGAGCCTTGAATCGCAAGTCATCGGAGCATTTCCCGGAAAAACAGCGCAAAGCATCAGCAAAGGCTTAGGCTATGCCAGCGCTGCAGTAGGCGCAGCCTATACGGCTTCTCAAGTTGGAATGGGTATCGCAAATTGGGCTTACGAACCTGACGGACGACTCATACTCCCTGATGGGACAACTGGTAGTAGCATTGATATTGAACGCTATGGGCAAAGTATTTTTGAAACCGGAGCCAACACAAGTGAAGTTCAAGCAATGGAAATTGCTAGAAGAACGGGGACCCCTGTTCTTTGGAATCCTACACATTCAATAATTGCAGACTTCACTGAATCTTTACTACAAAAAGTTACCTTTACCGGTTCGGCAGAGCAACGACTTTTTGGGTTAGTTGAGAATGCAATTGGCCCAATACATTTGAACGCACATAGCCAAGCTACAATTACAACCTCAAATGTGTTGTTCGGCATGAGACTTACTGGAAAACAGTTAGCCAGTGGATCAAGCATAAATTTTCTAGCACCTGCAATCAGTCAGCCAAGAGCACTACTATCATCAGCACTTGCTGGAATATCTTCAACCTATAAGGCAAACACATTTGACCCTATTAATTTAATTGCACCCAACCTACTTCCTCAAAAATTTGTAGGTGGAGCTCTAGGTGGTCTAATAAACGGCACTCGATTTCATGAGGTAAATTCCTATGGGTACTAGCTCAAAAAAATACATAGCCATGCTTCCAATTCTTTTGTGCCTTTCTAGTGGATGCACCATGATTAACTTATTAAAACCCCCACCAACCCCGTTAGAATGGCAGCGAATGGTTGATGATGCAAACACAGAGATGTTCCAAAAACTCGAACGCGATAGAGCAAAAGAACAAAGAAAACTTGAGAAGAAAAAACAACCTCCTCACCCAAAGTAGCGCCTCGAGGAGATGATGAAAACAAGAAAGACATGGTTAGGCCACATTCGCGGCTATCTAGATAAGGCATCTTGGATGCCAGCCGCTAGGCCACACACAGATCCAGGAATCGCATGGTTGTACATGCGCATGCCTGATGAAACTAAAGGAGACAACGAAGCACACAAAAAAGACACACACTGACAACTTGCACTAACTCCTCACCCAAACTGACAAACACTGTTGTCTAAAGGAGGAAATATGACCCTACCCCAATGGAAGTGG
>JAJDCC010000200.1 GCA_029261015.1 Candidatus Omnitrophota bacterium
GCGCCAATTGAGCTTCTATCAAGAACAGTCTGTGCGTGAGCTCTAGTTGCGCGGTGTGGGTTTTTTAAGCGAACCGAAGCGGTATTACCCAAATGTAGATTTAGGTGCGCTCATGTTGGGTTTTGTGAACATTGACCAGCAAGGCCTTGAAGGTATGGAATTGGTGTTTAATGGAGCCTTGGCGGGCAGTGATGGCTGGCGTTGGGATTTAAAAGACGCGCGAGGTCAGCCTCTTGAAGGTCCGTGGAGTCAGCAAGTGGATCCTCAGACGGGCTATGATGTTGTTCTGACTATTGATCACGTGATTCAGCAAGTGGCTGAGGAAACCCTGCGGTGGGGTGTGGATAAATTCCATGCCAAGGGGGGCTCGATCACGATCATGAATCCGGATACCGGTGCCATTTTAGCGATGGCTAATTGGCCAGACTACAATCCCAATCAAGCAAATCTTTCCGATATTGAAAATCGCCGCAATCGTGCGGTGACCGATCTCTTTGAGCCAGGCAGTACGTTTAAAGTGGTCACTGCTGCAGCCTTGTTAGAAGAAGGACTCATCACTCCTGATGAAGAAATTTATTGCGAGAATGGGGCTTATGCGACGGCAGGACGCCATATTTTGCATGATCATCGCCCACATGGGACTTTAGCGTTTAAAGATGTGATACGTGTGTCTTCTAATATTGGTGTTGCTAAGGCCGCTCATCGACTTGAGGCGGATAAACTCTACGAATATTTTAAAGCGTTTGGTTTTGGTGAGAAATCGGGAGTCGATTTGCCAGGAGAAGTGAGTGGGATTTTAGCGCCTCCAGAGCGCTGGTCTAAACTCTCGCAGTACATCATACCGATTGGTCATGAAGTGTCTGTCACGCCGATTCAATTGGCCGTCATGCTAGCTGTTTTTGCTAATGGTGGCAAGCGTGTCCAACCCTATATCGTAGATCGAATTCAAGATTCCGAAGGCAATGTGGTGCGTCAGCATGAGTCTACACCGCCTGAGCCCATTATCAGCCGTGAAACCGCTGAGATTGTGCGGAATATGATGGTAGAAGTTGTTGCGTCGGGTACTGGCCGTCAGGCCCGGGTGGAGGGAATTACGGTGGCCGGCAAAACCGGGACGGCTCAGAAACTTGAGTCAAACGGCCGCTACTCCCACAGCCGTTTCGTTGCCTCCTTTGTTGGGTTCGGGCCGGTACCTGATGCACGTTTTGTGATGGTCGTGAACATGGATGAGCCCAGGCCCATCTATTTTGGGGGTGCGGTGTCAGCCCCCATGTTTAAACGTATTGTACGTAAGTTGTCTTCTTATTTAGAGTTAAAGGATACGACGGCAACGTCTATGGTTGCGAGTCGCAATTAAAAAATATCACAGCTTTGAACAATTTAGGATCACGGTTACAATTGCCCCATGACTTTAAAACAATTACTTTCAGGAATTACAGAAACACCCGTGGCACCCGTTCCGATTCGCGGAATTTCGTGTCACTCTAAGTCGGTGCGCCCCGGAGACTTGTTTATCGCGGTGCAAGGGCCTATTTCGGATGGTCATGCTTATATTGCAGAAGCGGTGGAACGAGGTGCCGCAGCCATTTTGGCTCAAAAAGTCCCTCAGCAATACTGGAATAATAACGAAGGCAAAAGTTGGTCGCGCGCTTGCCCCTGTGTGGTGGTGAAAGACACTCACTATGCGTTATCGGTGATTGCAGCCCGATTTTATGGCAATCCTGTTGATAAGTTGAAGCTGATAGGTGTCACTGGGACCAATGGCAAAACAACGACTTCCTATCTGGTTCAGGCGGCGATTGAGGCTGCAGGTCAGAGATGTGGGTTGTTGGGAACTTTGTATTATCAAGTAGGCAGCCGTCGAGTGCCTTCCAAAAACACCACTCCAGGCATTATGGATATTCAGCGCTATTTGGCACAAATGGTGGGCGAGCAAATTCCATGGTGTTCGATGGAAGTGTCCTCACATGCTCTAGCCCAGGGTCGAGTGGATGGTGTCCTTTTTGATACCGCAATTTTTTCGAATCTAGGCACAGATCATATGGATTATCACAAAACACCTGAAGCATATGCCCAGGCTAAACGCAAACTGTTTGAGCATCTCAAGCCTGATGGGACTGCGGTGATCAATGTCGATGATGAATATGGTAAGACATTAGCAGCGACCTTGCCGGGTAAACAAGTCATCACTTACGCGATGGATGCTCCGGCTCGTGTGTCGATTCAAGATATTGAATCCAGTTGGCAAGGGATTCATATGGTTTTGGAAAGTCCATGGGGCAGTGTGCATTTAGAGTCACCTTTATTGGGTCGATTCAATGCGTGGAATGTCACAGCAGCTGCTGTAGCCTTGTTAGCCTCTGGGTTTAAGCCCGCTGAGGTTCAGCAGGGTATTGCCAGTGTGCAGAGTATTCCAGGGCGCTTAGAGCCGATACCTAACGATACAGGTATTCAGATATTGATTGATTATGCGCACACAGCTGATGCTTTGAGGCTCGTGTTATTGTCTGCACGCGAATTGATTCGCGGTCGACTGATTGTCGTATTTGGTTGTGGCGGGGATCGTGATACGAGTAAACGGGCTGTGATGGGGCGATTGGCCAGCTTATTGGCGGATCAAGTGATATTGACTGCGGATAATCCGCGTGGCGAAAACGCAAATGCTATCAATGAACAGATTAAGTCAGGTTTTGCTCCAGGTTTTACGAATTATGAATTGATTGCTGATCGAGAAGAGGCGGTTGTGCGGGCTTTATCCATGGCGCAACCCGAAGATACGGTATTGATTGCTGGTAAAGGTCATGAATCGTATCAGATCTTTGATCATGTGACGGTGCCATTTTCTGATCGCGATGTGGTTCAGCGTTGGTTAGGTAGCACACATGAAGTGGCCGCTTCTAGTGCTGAAACAGCGAGTATTGACTGAACTTAAAAAAAAAAGAATTACAAGAGAGAAAAAACTCTAAAAATAGTGCAAAATAAGAAAAATTCACCACGTGGGAGAGAATGACAGAGTCTTGGAACATTGCACAACTTCTGGATGCAACAGAAGGCAGGTTATTGTGCGGTAGAACCGATGTCCAGGTCGCAGGGATATCGATTGATTCACGCACCCTCAAAGCGGGCGAAGCTTATGTGGCCATCGAAGGAGAAAAATTCGATGGTCATCGTTTTTTAGAGGACGTTTTACCCCAAGCTTCTTGCCTGATTGTTTCTAAATTTGATGAACAACTTCACACCGATATAGCTGTGATCTTGGTCGATGACACCACAGAGGCTCTTGGAAAGTTGGCAGCGTACCATCGGCTTCGCATGTCTTGTGCAGTGATTGCTGTGACAGGTTCTTGTGGAAAAACCACAACAAAAGACTTTATTGCACAGCTTGTGGATGAACCAGAGCATGTGCTTAAGAGCTTTGGCAATCAAAATAACCACATTGGCGTGCCTCTCACTTTACTCAAACTTGAGTCCCATCATCGCTTTGCCGTTGTCGAAATGGGCACCAACCATCCTGGTGAAATTGCTTATTTAGCATCTTTGGTGCAACCAGATGCGGCTGTGGTGACGAATGTAGGTCCAGCACATTTAGAATTTCTGGGGTCTTTAATGGGCGTTTTACATGAAAAACTTTCGTTATTGGATTCTTTGCATGAAGGGGGAGTGGCTTTTATCCCAGGGGATCAATTAGAAGTGTGTTTAGAAGCACCAGATTATGTTGCCGAAGGCGTCAGCATTAAAAAATTTGGTATGGGTGAGCGTTGTGATATTCGTGCTGTTGAGTTGAATAGCGAAGATGCGCAAGGCATGCGCATGCAACTCTCTGATGTGACAGGTATGTGGTATGTGCCTTTAGCCGGTGCGCATAATGTAGAAAACGCTCTGGCAGCCATTGGTGTGGCACGGTATTTTGGTGTGCCTGATTCCATCATTAAAGAGCGCTTAAAACAATCCAAAGTCACTTCTTTACGGTCTGAAGTTTTGGAATCAGCAGAAGTGACGATTTTAAATGATTGCTATAACGCAAACCCACTTTCTTGTGCAAGGGCTTTAGAGGTTTTGAGTGGGCTTAAAGTGAAGCGTCGCGTGGCTGTTGTGGGCGATATGTTGGAATTGGGAGCTTATGCTCCATCAGCGCATCAAGCTATTGGTCGGTTGGCCGCTAAGCTAGGGATTGAGAGTGTGGTTGCTGTAGGGGACTATGCAGAGTTTGTTGCGCAGGGGGTGCGTGAACTGCGCAGTGACGGAGTGAATACTTTTGGAACTATTGAAGGATTGATTGAGCAATTGCCGCAAGTTTTTCAAAGTGGTGATGGTGTTTTGGTTAAAGGGTCTCGCTCTTTACGTTTAGAACAACTCACAGAATCACTTTTAGCCCACTATCCTAAGGACAATGCGATTGCGAACTAAATGAGTGGATGGCAGGCGGCCTTAACAGTTTTTATGAGTGTGGGTTTTAGTGTTCTCTTAGGGCCTTGGGTGATTCGATTATTGACACAGGCGCGTATACGTCAAACTCAAAGACATGATGATTGTCCTGCACTAGCAGATATTCAAGCAAACAAACAGGGTACCCCCACGATGGGTGGTTTGCTTGTGATGGGAGTTGGTTGTTGCGTGGCGATAGGAGCAGGTGGCTTAGCGCAGTCTGAAGGGTGGTCGGTATTCATTAGCGGTTTGGCCATGGCTGCGGTGGGTTTTTGGGATGATGTATTAAAATTGTCCTCCAGTGAGAGTGTGGGTTTACGCAGTTTGCCCAAGCTTTTACTGACAGTGGGTGTGGGTGTGCTCTTTGGTCTTTTATCTTTAGAGTCATCCAATGCCACACAAGTGATGTTGTTGTTTGGTGATGCAACGGTTTGGTTTGTTCAGCTCATTTGGGTCGCTTTTGCCGCTTTGGTCATGGTGGCTTGTGTGCATGCGGTTAACCTTACTGATGGCATGGATGGTTTAGCCTCAGGCTGTTTAGTGATCGCATTTCTGGTATATGGGGTGTGGGCTTTAGCAGGATTAGATTCCTTAGTGATCAATGGGCCATGGTCGTTTGCTTTTGCTGGCAGTTGTTTGGGCTTTCTTTGGTTTAACCGTAAGCCAGCAGCAGTATTTATGGGGGACGTCGGGGCACTGGGTTTGGGTGCGGTATTGGCGGCAATCAGTTTGTTGAGTTCTCAGACACTTTGGTTATTGTGGGTTGGGGGCGTGTTTGTTGCTGAAGCTGTTTCGGTGATTCTACAAGTGGGGTCCTATAAGTTGCGTGCTGGAAAGCGGATTTTTCGAGTTGCACCGGTGCATCATCATTTTCAATTAGGCGGAATGGAAGAAGGACAAATTGTGTTGCGGTTTTGGTTAGTGAGTGGTGTGTTAGCTTTGTCTGCGTGGATGCTGAGGGGAGTTTAGTGTGTCGATGCGTGCGTTGATGGAAACACAGACAGACAACCAAGAACAGCTAGACGTTTTCGGCCAATCATGGGTGGGAAGGCGTGTCGCTGTGGTGGGTTTGGGCAAAAGCGGTATGGCGGCCGCGCGGCTCTTGTGTCGTGTTGGAGCAGATGTGCGCGTGACCGATTTTTTAGACACACCAGAATTGCGCAAACGGTGTGAAACACTCAAAGACCAGGGAGTTTTAGCTGCTGAATTAGGTGAGCATTCCCGAAAAATTTTAGAACAGTCCGAATGGATTGTCTTAAGCCCCGGTATTCGTGATGACATTCCTTTGTTGAAATGGGCCCATGCGGAAGGTTTGCCAATTCTATCGGAAATTGAATTGGCTTTTCATTTTTGTAAAGCGCCGATTGTTGCTGTGACAGGCACGAATGGTAAAAGTACTGTCGTCAGTTTAATCACTGAAGTCTTGCGCGCGGGGCACATAGAAGCCATTGCCTGTGGCAATATAGGGATTCCTTTTTCATCCGTAGTGGGACAACTTACCGAACAGCATGTGGCGGTGGTTGAGGTGAGCTCTTTTCAGTTATTGCATTGTTGGCGATTCCGTCCTTATATTGCAGTGCTTTTGAATTTGGGTTCCAATCATTTGGATAGACATGGAGATATTGAATCGTATCATCAGGCTAAAGAACGTTTGTTTCGGCGCCAACGGTCATCAGATTGGGCTCTTTTGAATGCTGAGGATGAGCGGGTGGTCCAACTTTCGGAACGGGTGCGCAGCCAGTGTGTTTGGTTTGGACAAAACAGAAACAATTTAGTTGAGTATCAACTATCAGATAATTCGTTGAAACAGTTGAGTGAGCCTGCACAAGTGGCTTTGCAAGTGGCACGGTTGGTCGATATTCCTGACCCACTGTCCTGGCAGGTCATACGAGAATTTAAAGCTTTAGAACACCGCTTAGAAGAAGTGGCTTATGTTCAGGGGACCCGGTTTGTGAATGATGCCAAGTCCACAACACCCGAAAGCACTTTGCATGCACTTAACACCACAACAGGTGAGGTTGTCCTGATTGTTGGAGGACGTGATAAAGGTTTAAATGAGCAGCCTTTGTTAGACATGATTGCCAAACGTCCGGTGAAGGGTGTGGTGTGTTTAGGTGAGGTGGCAGATCGTTGGACCCCTCAGTTAATGCAGTTGGTCAATGGTAATGGTTTGCGTGTGCAGCAAGTGAAGACATTAAGTGAAGCCGTCACTGTTGCCTGGCAGTGGGCAGGATCAGGGGGAACGGTACTTTTTTCCCCGGCTTGTGCCAGGTTTGATATGTTCAGTAGCTTTGAAGATCGGGGATCACAATTTAAGCAATGCGTGCGTAATTTGAGTCCTTCGGTGACATCTGTCCCGCACCCATCGAGATTGTGGAATGACCGCTAAAAAAAAGAAAAAGTCTTCTATTGTGCGCATCATCCTACCCCTATTTCTAGGGGTGATTGTGGGTGGCCTTGGCGTTGCTGTGTTTTTGTTTGAGCAAAAAGGTGAGGTTGATCTTTTGCGCCAGCAGATCCTGATGAAAGACCAACAGATCACTGAGTTGATGGATCGCGAACAGGCTTTAGCCCAAAAAGTGAGTGAATTAGAAGGCGTGCGTGCGCAATTGCGTACTGAGGTCACGACGATGCGTGACGAATTGACTGCAGCCAAAACGGAGTTAGCGCGGGCTCAAGAAGATTTGACTCAAGCGCAAGATCGGTACAATCGTTTGTTGGCTAACCAGGAACGCTTAGATTCAGAAATGACTTATTTGAAAGCAGAGAGAGATGCCGCTGAGTCTTCTGCGACTGAAGCAGAAATGTCGCATCAAGAGCTGAAAGAGAATGTGACTTTATTGCGAAATCGTTTGGCGATGTTAGACCGTGAGTACCGTAAGCTTTCTGATGAAAAACAGCAAAATTCTCAAGTCGCACGGCCTAATGTGCTTGTCGTAGGGGACAGCCGGGACTCCAAATTCAATTCTGCTTACTCTACGGTAGCCGATTCACAGAAGCAGACATTTACACCCGATTGGTCGACCAAACAACCCACAGCCCAGCAGCAGTTGGCTGTTCATATGCCACAAATCATGGTTCCACGAGAACAGGATCTACAAAAAGAATTAGTCAAAGGACAATTGGTCAGCGTGAATCCTGCAGAGCGTTTTGTGGTTCTGGATAAAGGTTTAGAAGATGGGGTGAGTGTAGGGATGCATTTTGATGTCATCCGTGGAAATACTGCGGTTGGAAAGTTGCGTGTTGTTCGGGTTCGAGATTCGTTATCGGCTTGTGATATTGTTACCGCAGATGCTGCTCAGATTTTGATTACAGGTGACGTGGCCGTACAGACGGGAATATGAACACCAAACAACTCCGTCAATCCCTATTGTTGATCCTATTTGCTTTATTAGGCATTGGAGTCATTGCAGTTTATTCGGCAAGTTCGATGATGTCGGAATTCACTTATGGGGCGAGTACTCGATTTTTGTGGCACCACTTAGTTGGAATTGCTTTGGGTCTAAGCGTGGGTGTTGCTTGTCTCCTCACTCCATACACCTGGATACGTAAATCAGCTCGTTGGCTCATTGTTTTTAGTTTGGTACTGCTTGTTATGGTATTGATCTTTGGGCAAGAAGTGGGTGGGTCTAAGCGTTGGTTTCGTTTTGGGCGTTGGAGTTTGCAGCCTTCAGAGTTGATGCAGTTGAGTTTAGTGATGTATTTAGCTGATTTACTCTCGCGTAAAGTCGGTGTGATTCAGGAGTATTGGAAAGGTTTTTTTCCTCCACTTGCCGTGACGGGCGTAGCAGGGGTGTTGTGCTTGATGCAGCCTGACTTAGGCACTGCGGTCGTTATTGGTACAGTGACTTTACTATTGCTAGCAGTGGCTAATGCTCGTTGGCAGCATCTTTTGGGTTTGATTGTTGTAGGGGTTATTGCGGGTGCCGTCTTGATTTTTTCGGCCGAATATCGTCGACGCCGTATATTTGCTTTTCTTGATCCCTGGGAAGATCCACGTGGCAGTGGTTACCAAATCATTCAGTCGTATTGTGCATTTGCTTTAGGGGGTTTAACGGGTTTGGGTTTAGGGGGATCTTTGCAGAAGTTATTTTTCTTACCCAGTGCGCATACAGATTTCATTTTTTCTATTGTGGGTGAAGAATTAGGTTTGATTGGCACAGCAGCTGTTATTTTGCTTTTTGGTTTGTTTATGCTGTGTGGTTTTCGGTTGGCTATGTTGGCAGAAGACCCCTTTAGTAAGTACTTGATTTGTGGACTGGTAGGGATGCTGAGTTTAGAAGCCATGATCAATATGGCTGTGGCTACTGGGATGATGCCCACAAAAGGTTTGCCTCTACCGTTCATCTCTTATGGCGGCAGTTCGATGTTGTTCAATCTATTGGCATGTGCATTGATTTTTCATGCATCCAAAAACGGAAAAGAAGATGGGCTTAAACGCGCTCTTTATCACTGAAGGAACTGGCGGACATTTTCTACCGGCCTTAGAAACAGCAAAGTTGTTAGCTGATAAAGGTATTGGTGTGGATTTTTGGTATGCAGGGAGGTCGTCCACCGAAACTTGGATGCAGCAAATACTACAAGAGTACGCGTCAGAGAATTTACGCGTGAAGCGTTTGAATTTTCCAGCCGGTAATGTGTTTAGGCAATTAGGGCAGGCTATGGGTTTATGGGTTTCGAGTTTGAAATATTTTCGCACCGTGCAGCCCAATGCAGTGGTCGGTTTTGGGGGGCGTGTGTCTTTACCGGTGTTGGGTGCAGCCTTAAGACACCGTGCGGGTGGCAATCGAATGGGTTTGGTGGTGCATGAACAGAATGCAGAATTGGGACGTGCGAATCGATTACTCAGCCGTTGGGTGGATCATGTCGCGTTGTCGTTTCCACTGACCACGCAATTATCCAAACAGGTGACTTTCAGCTACACCGGTATGCCGATTCGTTCTCAGTTTAAACCTTTAGTCAAAGCGCATAATTTAGATGCTTACACTTTATTGATTTTAGGAGGGTCACAAGGATCTCGTTCTGTGAATCGTTTAGTGTTGGATGCAGCAAAACAACTGAATGATGAGCAGAAAAAACGTTGGCGTTTTATTCATGTGACAGGTTCTCTCGATTATGCACTAGTGCAGAAAAGTTATCAGGAGAATGGGATTCAGGCTGAAGTGCATCAACATGTTTCCAGTATGGAGACATTGTATGCCAAATCTGACATTGTGGTTTCGCGCGCAGGAGCTTCAACACTAGCGGAAGTGGCTTGTAGTGGTTTACCTGCGATCTTCATTCCTTATCCCTTTGCAGGCGCTCATCAAGAGGCTAATGCCCGCATTTTTGAAAAAGCAGGTGCGGCCTTTATGCTTAAAGAACGTCAGTCAAGTCCTCGGCGCTTACTTAAAATTTTGACTTTGTTAGACCAAGACGTTCAGCATCGTTTGTATATGGGCTCACGAGCTAAAGAAAGCCATATGCCGCATGCTGTTGAGCGTTTGGCACAAGTCATTTTGGATCATCGGTATCCCAGGCCTGTGCCTGGAACCGCTCAATCTTGGACGGAGCAAGACGCAGAACAACCCAAGGAGAATTTGGTGTATGAGCTCGATTGAGCCTGGATCAAGTATTCATTTTATGGGCATTGGTGGTATTGGCGTGAGCGGTCTAGCCCGTGTGTGTGTCTCACGAGGCTATAAGGTGTCTGGTTGTGACCACAAAAAGCGTGGTGATGCCAAGGACCTTACAGATAAAGGTGTGCAGATTTTTGAAGGGCATCATCCTAAGCACATATTGCAAGGTGTGGATGTGTTGGTGTACAGTTCTGCGGTTGAAGACCACAATGCAGAGTTATTAGAAGCGCGTGCGCGCGGATTGCGTGTGATGGGGCGTGGTGAATTTTTGGCTGAGATGGCCGCATCTAAGCGATTGATTGCTGTGGCTGGCTCTCATGGAAAAACGACCACGTCGGGAATGGCAGGACAAGTGTTGCTTGAAGCGCAATGGGATCCGACTGTTTTGGTAGGTGGCATCATGTTGTCGCAGCAAACGAATGCGCATGCCGGTGAAGGTCAATTTTTTGTGGCAGAGACGGATGAATCAGATGGGTCTTTTTTAAGGACATCCCCACATATTGCGATCATCACCAATGTGGATAAAGAGCATCTCAATTATTACGAGACATTTGATCGATTGGTGCGTTCTTTTCAAACCTTCATCGATAAAGTTAAAGACCCAGGGAGTGTGATTGCTTGTATTGATGATCCTGTGGTGCGCAAACATTTGTATCATCGGGGCATGATGACCTATGGAACCAGTCATGATGCTGATGTGACAGCTGAAGATTTTGAGTTTGAGGGGAGCCATAGCACTTTTAGGGTGCGTTATCGCGGCCGCAATTTAGGTAAGTTTAGGCTGCGTGTGCCAGGGCGCCACAATATTCTGAATGCGCTGGCGGTGATCTCGCTGGCTATTCATCTGGATATTTCACTGATTACGGTTCGTGATGCTTTGTGGGCTTATCGTGGGACTAAGCGACGCTTCCAGATGGTGCAATTGCCTAATGATATTTGGATTGTGGAAGATTATGCGCATCATCCATCGGAAATTCGAGCGACGCTGGATGCGGCTCATCTGGGGAATCGTCACCGACTTGTCGTTTTTCAGCCGCACCGCTATTCGCGTACGCAAAGTTTAGAATCTGATTTTGCCGCTTGCTTCCAGGATGCGGATGGCGTTATCGTAACAGATATCTATTCTGCCTTTGAAGCCAATATCCCAGGGGTTTCAGGTGAGCGCCTTGCTCATTTGATACAGGACCAAGGGCACCCATGTGTGCGCTATGTGCCTAAAGATGACCTGTCCGGTTATATGCGCAAAGTGGCTCAGTCAGGAGATACCATCTTTTTCTTAGGGGCGGGGGACATTGGAGAGTTTGGACGTGATTTGGCCCAACAGTTGCATACACAGGAATATATCCTTAGCTAACCATACCAGTATTCGTATTGGTGGTCCTGCGGAGTATTTTACTCAACCGACGAGTCCTCAAGAATTGTGTGATGTTGTGCAGCAAGCGAATCAGCGAGAGTTGCCTATTTATGTTGTGGGTGGGGGCACCAATACTTTAGCGCCTGATTATGGTTTGCGCGGATTGGTCATTCATTTGGGGCGTGTGTTTCGCAGCATTGAAATCATTTCTGAGCCTGATGATGTTGTGGTGCGCGTGCGGTGCGGAGGCGCTACAACAACGTCATCATTGGTGGCACAAGCGTGTCGTCATGGGTGGCTGGGGTTAGATGCCTTAGCCGGTTTACCCGGTCAGTTGGGTGGCGCCATTGTGATGAATGCTCAGAACATTGGGCAGTTTGTGCGCTCTGTGCAGTTGATGACTTTTGAGGGTGAAATCAAAACGCTCTTGGCTGCAGCTTTGCAGTTTGGTTATCGGCATTCTATGGTAGAGCCAGGCATCATTATTTCGGTCGATTTAGAGTTTTCAAAAACATCTCCAAATGAAGCCACAGAATCCATTCGACAGATTTTGATGCGACGTAACAACACTCAAGATTTGAATTGGCCTTCAGCGGGTTGTGCGTTTCGCAATCCTTTAGACCGTGCTGCGGGTCAATTGATTGATGAGGCAGGACTCAAGGGGTCGCGCATTGGGGATGCGATGATTTCTGAACGACATGCCAATTTCTTAATCAATTTGGGTCAAGCTAAATCGGATGATGTGTTGGCATTGATGGAGTATGTTCAGCGCCGCGTGCGTCAGACATTTGGTGTTGAGATGGAACCGGAATTACGCATTTTAGGTCAAACATGGAAAACGAAAGTCTCTAGATGAGTTTTGCAGATTTAAGAATCAGTGTGTTGATGGGGGGGCCTTCGAGTGAGCATATGATTTCACTTAAAAGTGGCCAAGGTGTTTTGAAGGCTTTACTGAGTTTGGGCTATCATGCACAGGCACTCATCATTCCACAAAAGTTGTCAGTTTCAGGCGCGAGCGCTTTTGCTGCCGATCAGTTGATTGGTCAAAAAGCGGATGTGGCTTTTAATGTTTTGCATGGCCCGTTTGGAGAAGATGGTGGCATTCAACAAGTGTGTGAAGACATGGGAATGCCTTATACCGGATCAGATGTTTTGGCCAGTCGCCGTAGTATGGATAAGTGGTTAGCGCGAAAGTATTTGGATGATGCTGGGTTGAACTTGCCTTTTGGTTATTTGGTTGACCCAAATCGTTTAGACGAAGCGATGCTAGAGGGGTTGGATTATCCCGTTGTGGTGAAACCTACCAATCAAGGATCTAGCTTAGGGGTTTCTTTAGTGCGGTCTGAACATGATTTGGTAGGTGCTATTGAAGCGGCCGGGGCTTTGAGTCCACGCGTGATCATTGAGGCTTTTATTGTGGGGCATGAAGTGACAGCGGGTGTTTTGGGAGATAAAGTGTTGCCGGTTGTTGGGATTGTTCCACACGAAACTTTTTTTGATTTTACAGCTAAGTATACGCAAGGGCATACCGATTATGAAATTCCTGCACCCATTGATGCTATAGCGGCCGAAAGGGTGCAAGCAGCAGCTCTGAAAGCGCATCAAGCTTTAGGCTGTCGCCATCTATCACGAACAGATTTTATTTTGACACCGGATAATCAACCGGTTGTGCTTGAAGTGAATACGGTTCCTGGTTTTACGCCAACAAGTTTGCTGCCGATGGCTGCATCTTGTATTGGATTGAGTTATGAGAATGTTTGTGATCGTTTAGTCAAAATGGCTTATTCCGATAGGCTGAAAAAAGATAAAAGTGAGCAAAAATGGCAAGAAGAGAAGAACCTGAAGGTTTAATCCCCTGGATTTGGCGATATTTAGTTGAGTGCATTACGTGGGTTGTGACGCATCCACAGCCTATTTTGATTGTTTTTGTGGTTAGCGGAGTGTTATGGGGATTGTGGACCCAAGCGCGTTATGCAGAAGCTTTTCATGTGACACGTGTGGAAACACCTGCTTCCATAAATTTTGAACTCAGTCAGCCGGTGGTCGGAACGAATATTTGGGAAGTGGATCTTGCTGGCATGGCTAAAAATTTGCGTCAACAGCAGCCTTGGTTGCGTGACGTTCGCGTTGTGCGCGCATTGCCCGATACGATTCGTATTGAAGCGATACACCGTATTCCTGTTGCGCAAGTACGCATTCAAGGATGGCATCCTGTTGACGGTGAAGGGTATATTCTTCCGCGTGAAGTGGAAACAGATGAAACCGGTTTGGTGCGTTTAGAAGGTTTTATGCGGAGATCAACAGCGCTGTCTGTGGGGGAGCTGAATGAAAATCCAGAATTATTACGTGCACTCCGTGTGTTGACTGTTTTAAGACAAACACCTATGTTGCAGGATTACCGTTTGTCACATTTAAATATTGAAGATAAGAATCAAATTCGTTTTAATTTAGATGATCAACTTGAAGTGCGCTGCGGTTCAGAAGGTGAGTTACCCACGCAATTAGAACGGCTACGCATTTCGTTAGAATTATTACGGCGTCAAAATGTGGATGCACGTCAAATTGATGTGCGTTTTCCTGAACCAGTTGTCACACCCCGAGCTTAATTCAAACAACGGACGATTATGCCAAAACAAAAACTAGTTGCTTTAGATATTGGAACAACCAAAATCACCTGCGCCATTGGTGTTCCGCGCGATGATGGAACGGGTTTTGAGCTCTTAGGAACCAGTTTGTTGAGTCCAAAGCCTGGCTTATCTTCGATGTGGGACCCTGTAGTGATGGGGCAAACCATTGAACAAGCCTTGGAGGCTACGGGAGTTACGGGGCATTTTAATCGAGCCTATGTGGCGGTTTCACACGCGTTGATTCGGTCGCATCAAGTGCAAGTCAGTATTGATTTAGCAGACGAACCTGTTCCGGTTAGGTCGCGCGATATCGAACGGTTGACACACCGCGCTGTGCAACAAGTATTGAGTGTGGACCATGATCCGATCATGGTTGAGAAATTGGGTTTTTCAGGTGGTGGTTTTGAACGTGTTCAAGATCCACTAGGATTGGTGACTATGCGTTTACAAGGTCACTA
>JAJDCC010000003.1 GCA_029261015.1 Candidatus Omnitrophota bacterium
GTAAGGCCTGAGAACATCATCGGTTCCTGTTCCCTTAAAGCGAATAGAGAAAACCTGTCCATCAATTTCGTATTCAATATAGAGCGATCGCCCCTCTAAACTCATGTCGATAATATTGAGTGCAGAAAAAATACGTGCAGCCCCTGTTACGTCCTCTAAACCAACCCCTCTTGGCAAACCGCCTGAACCCACAAGAGTGTTGCCTTGCGATATCCACTCCATGAGCTCAACAACAGGCTTAGTTTGACTGTCGATAATGCGTTCATTCATACGACGCAAATTAGCAGGCATCGAAACGTCTACAATACTTGACTGGGCTACTGGCCGCCCCTGCAATATAACGGGCCCATCATCACCTACCTGCTCCACAACGACTTCTTGACCATAGCCCTCTATTTCTGCCTTCTCAGGCGTTATAGCGATACTCAACACCACATCATGTTGACCAAACACCTGCCTAAAGATTGCGCGTAACAAATAGTGATTGCGCAATTGTGGTTCTGCTAAATACGCTTTGCTAAGCTGATCTTTGGCATCTTGCCTGACGATTTTTATCGGCTTGTATAATATTCCCCCATCCTTATTCATAGTAACGACCACAACATCATCGCGCATGGACAACTCGATTTGGCCCGTCTCTACTAAAAGCTCAGCTGCCTCATGCAACCAAGATAATGGGTTATCTTGAATATCACTATGCACCGCTATAAAATCAGCCTCGGCGTGCCCTCTAAAATCTTTCACTCTTTTATTAAATACATATCTGTTAACTTGAGCCATTTCTGAGCTAGAAGCCATGGCAATCAGATCACGCACAAACACATCATAAAACCCAGTTTTTGAATCAATGAGCTGCCTCGCCTCTCGAATCAAAACAGACAAAGCCTCTTCAATTGGAAACACATCAATAAATACTTCTGCTCTTTCCGCCCAATCCACAACTAAAAGCTGTTTTCCCTGCACCCCATCCACTAAACCCACAACTTGAACTTGTTTTCCTATATTACCTCTAGGATTATTCCTGTTACGCTCTGATAGTTGAGTACTCACTTCTTGTTCTATGGATTGATAAAACCGCGTAAAATCGTTACGATTCAATATCAATCGTTCTTCACTCCAAGGAATAAAACCTCTTGCGGTATAAAAAGCACTCACATGATCTTCTGCTTTAGTGGAGATACCTTTAGTGCTGCCCATAACATCTTGTGCATAGCGAACACTCAGTTCCAGCAATCGCTTACCAACACCGGTATATACACGTTCATCCTGCCAAACTTGTTGCGGGCTAAGAGGACTCCTATTGTGTGGAGCAGTGTCTAGTCGGGCAATATAAGGAACACCGTCCATATAGCTAATAAAGATGAGTCCTTCAAGCTCAAGACTTTCATTAAATAGACCTAAAACATCAGAGTGCTTATTAGTATTAGCCATCCTAATGCGACGCGTCCAATCTCTGACATCTCTTTCGCTCCAGTCATCCATATCTGGAATGGGTTGAGTTAATCTGTACGCAGAAAGCACTTCCTCTGTCCCAGTGTAGTTATCGAGCACCGAATAGAACTGTTTACTCAATCTCGATACAGGAACCAAACCCAACTCCTCCGGCTCAATTGACTTGGTGTACAAAGCCTTATTGTGAACCGCAATCCCACCTGCCACATAAGTCGGTTCAGGATCGACACTGAAGGTATACACCTGTGCTTCTGCTTGGATGTGTTCAATTGACTTTATGGTGAGCGGCTCAAGACCTGAAAAAGTACGCTGCATCACGTCATGACCGGGTTGTAAGAAGCGCACTTCCACAAAACGCATATCCAACACTTGCACGCCTTCAGGGATTTCTGACATATAGAAAGGATGCTCACCCGTTACTTCAACATGTGTATCATTCTCAAAAGTGATGCGGTAGTAATCCTCTGTGAGTTTGCCGCGCGTTGCAATCACCGTACCGGGCTGAAGCGCACCCGTTTCACTGTTGTAGGAAATCACCTCATCGCCTGCAACGATTTCTTCGATGAGTTTGGTGTTGCCATTGGCGAGGTCGATCAAAGTTCCGCCGACAAAACATGCGGGCACAACTTGTTCGCGATTGGAAATAGCAGTAGTTGAGTCTGTTCTATCGAATAATTCAAGAAAAGCATGATAGGCAAAAATGGAAAGCAGCAGAAAAAATGCTGATGAAAGCAAAGCTAAAGATGGACTCGTTAACCCCACTGCCACATAAGCATGGAGTAAAGATGACACCACTGTAGAAAAAGACAGCACCAGTAATTTAAGTGAACTCGCAGAAACACTGACTTTGTTTCCCAGATTCAAGGCTTCACTTTGATTCCTTTCAACATCTACTAGATTAAAAACATTAAGCTCTCTATGCTTGATATCCTTCAACATATAACTACCAGAATTCAACACAACAAAATCAAATTTGTTTTTATTTTCATCATAAACTTCCTCGAGAAGTTTATTTGCCAATTCAAGAGGAACGTAATAATACGAAGCGAAATCCTTAGCACTGATAATTCCTCCTTTTTGTAGGCGTGCCATAGCATTTGCTTTCATTTCATCATTTCTGTATATACTCCCAACAGAACGCTCTGGTGATAATCTACTACTAATTTTTCCAGAAAACTCTTGATATATCCCATCCCTGGTAAGAGGCTCTTCTGTGGATAGTTTTAACCTACGGTAGTGACTTCTAAGATGCGCTAGCTCACCAAATAAAATCATCAATTCATAAAAAGTGAATAATAACCCTATGTACTTGGAATGTCTTAACATGAATAGACTGGTATCTAAGGCATAGTCCAAGTAATATACCTTTTGCTCACGCCACTCTCTATTGCCCAGTATCCAACTCCCTCTTGCTCTTCGTAGTAACCAATACCGCATAAAGTCAGGAGAGTCCGCTATTGCACTGGATACTGCTAATTCTTTATTCTGTAAATTACGCACTCTACCAGCGAAAAGCAGGTCTTCACTTTCATAAAAGCCTTCGACATTCTTTAATACTTCTAACACTTCATGATCATTATTCTTCAAAGCTTCTTCTTTCAAATGCTCAAAAATAACCGTTGCTTTTTTAGTTAATTCAGTTTCTTCATAAAATCGATCAGAATAAATCTTTTTTGTATTATCTAACCCTTTCAGAGAGATATTTTTCCCCATCACAAAATAAAAAATGGGTTCTAAGAGGATAAACTGAAAAAACAATGGAACCACAAAAATCATTGACCGAAATCCATGGTATAAAATGCTACTACCAACCAACTGATCATAAGTAGTCAATAAGAATCCCGTTGCAAACACACTCAAAGTAATAACTAATGACTCCAACTTACCGGGATAATACACAGCTAAATCTAAAACCCCACCCTGGAAATAATAAACACGTTCTACATTATTCAATAAGGCATGTGGCAATGCAGATGCCATCAAGATCAATACGGGGGCACCTCCTAAGGCGAAGACCAGAAACGCGGGAAGAATACTACCAAATAATACAACCTTGGCGGCGGTATTGGCTTGGCGTTGAGTAAGATATAGATCATCAATACCTAGCACACCGAATTTAAAATGCGCCCAAGCGAAAACTTTGAAGAGGATAGTACTGGAGACCAGCATAGCGACGCCCACTGCAGCCACTACCGGCACAAACCCTATAGAGGAAGAGAGATCAATCAGAACATCGATGGGTGGACCTTGAGGTGACACCAAAGCTTGAATAAGTAACGCTACACCCCCAATAAAGACACCTTCACCCAAACCAGCAATCGTGCGCTGCGTACGCAGGGATAACTCTAACTGCTTGATGAATGGTAAGTTAAACATGGGCTGCCAAACTGCGCGGAGAGCTCCAGTACCAACTGACTCATCAATATTTTGACTATCATCTGCTGATGTAGGCGTTGTGTTCCATTTTCTAGCAGCTATAAGGTAATTACCTCCGTTATGCTTTCTGTCGAAGCGCTCCCACCAATAAGAACGAGGATAATCCTGTGGCACATCCTTGCCGTCTATTAAGGTGAAATCGTGATAACCATTTTCTGACAACCACAAGAGCACAACATCACGACGCACCTCATTATCATTATTCGCAAACAAGAGCACTGCATCACTAGCGGTGTAGGGTTCTATTTCCCTAATGCGATTTTGCCAACTTTGACCACCAGCGTGGCCAAATGCTAAATGAACCAGCTCTACTTTGCCTAAACGATTGAGATTTTGTCTGCCTCTTTCATTTTCAATATCAACCACAACGACGCCAGATCGCTGCACCGACGCTTTATATTTATCAGATTCCCAGTCATCAATGGTACCCATACCATCTTGCTCATATTCGCGGTAATGAATGGGCTCGCCACCCAATTCAGTAGCCACTAAAACAGCGTTTCTAGCCCACGTAAGATTCTTGACCGATTTAATCCAATCCCCTAGACCGTACCCAATATCCAAAATGAATTGAGGCTCGCCAACCAACTCTCGCAGAGTTTCAGTCACGTCTTGATGAGTATCAGACACTGCACCCGCAGCCACATCAACCCAATCCACATCTTGAATATTCTTGAGTCCATGGGTTGATCCATTCAGGTTGTCAATCTGACCAGCACCTTCACCTTTGCGAATCATCATGGCCCGAATCATGACACCTTCAAGTAACGCGCGACGAATGGCATGCTCAAACAGTTCAATTTCATCCTGTGTTAATGGATGCGAGGTCATGCCTTGATAGGCTCTGATAAATGCAGCTACTTTGCGTGGATCAAATGCCCTTCCTGTTTTAACCATATCGTTGGCCAAATCTAAAATTCGAGGACCATAATACGAATAGTCAAAATCAAATATTTGAACGAGTGTATTTTGAAAGAATTGCACATTGAGGGGGTGGTAGTCGCCATGCAGAATGGTTTTGTGTACGAATGGGCTGGCAAAGTAAGGCCCAGCCTCTTTCAGGACTTCAATCTGTTCAAGATAAAACATATAGTTACTTAGAAATACGGCTTCAATTGAACCTGGTTCGGGAGGACCTCGATCTTCGATATATTGTTTAGTTTCTGCCAGTTGCAGTTGGGTGGCATAAAGATTAAACACATCGACAACGGGTTGACCTTCCATAACCTTGCTGCGTTGCGGCTGCAAATACAAAAACACGTCATCATGCTCGTCACTTAGATTGTGTAATTGAGCCAATCCTACCGCAACTTCATATAAAGCTTTTCCATCCACAGTCCCCCAGTTTCCTGTAGAACCTTCATGGTATCGCACCATCGACCATTGCTGTCTATCCAACTTCAACCCCACGGTACCATCACTCAAACGCACTAAAGGCTCTATCAAAACCAAGCCCGAACGTGCTGCAACCTCACGAACCGTCGATTCCCACATCAAATCCCCTTCATTGGGATCCATCTGCCAACGTAATACAAATTGCTCACCAGATTCAGTCGTGATCAAAAAAGCCTGCGCATAAACACCCTGGCCCATGAATTTAATCGCCTTAACTTGCATCCCATAGTGTTTTTGAACGGTCCGTTGAGCTGCATCCAAATAAAACTGGGCATCAGGTCGCTGATGAGTCAACGCCAACCCCCAACCCATCACATACGCAACCCCGTCATACACACCATGCGTACCGATCATCACAGCAAATGCAACCACAGCCGCTAATAGCGGATTACTGATCGCGAGCATCGACACACTTCCAACAAACACACGCATCACAAAACTCTGTGTAAAGAGACGGTTATGGTCTTGAGCGGTGGCTAAGCGTGCATTACTGGGGTCTTGTAGTGTGGATCGAGTAAAGATACGTTCGTGGGATCTAGAGAGAGAGTAACTGACAATAGCGGATGGAATCGTGATGAAAGCAACTTGCATCAAAATCGTTGTGTCCGGAAAGCCCATCACCGAGAAAAACCAAGGCATCATCGATGCTAAGAAAACACCTAACGCAGCACCCGCTGCATAACCCCTGTCTTCGATCATTCCGGCTATCATGGCCGCTATAGGTGCGGGCCATTTCTGTACCAAATCAAGATAAGCTGCGTAGCCGGTTTCGTTTAGAGCTAAGGGTGCCTCATCGTAACGATCTAGCACAGCCCCAGCCAGCAAGCCATCTAATGTTTGAATTAAAGCTGCATCGCCAGAACGCCCAATTCTATGAAGCACCTGCTGGATAAACGGCGTCGCGGTTGCATCGCGATTCTTCCATAAATCCATCAATCTATCATCCATCAAAATGTGTAATTCCAAGCGATTCAGAGATTGCCCAACAACCGATTCTAATTGACGCATAAACTGAAGGAGTGACTCAACCTCATTACGATTCCCCAAGGCCTCTTCGAATATCACCCATGAATGCATGTATTCCGCCAGCTCATTCATCTTACTCGGATTCTTCTGCAAATAATTACGCACAGTTTCCAAAGTTTGACCGCTATGAGGCAATGAAACATCAGGTAAGCGAGTTAACCACTCCTGACTTGCATCTGCAGAGACAAATATATCTGCATCACTATCCGCCCATGACACCATGTCATGCCCATTCACCTCATAGTGCCCTTCAACAAATGCAGCAGCCAAAGCTGCCAGATGACTTTCAAAAACTTCCTGACGATCATTTGCATCTAAAGTCTCAGGCAAAATGAGAATCACCCCTTCTTGGCGCTGCAAATCAGACAGTTGTTTACGCATGGTTTGTGGCAAGTGCTGCGCAAATGCATCACGGCGTTGATTGGCCATTGAGTCTTGCTCACCACGCGGCAACTCCATCACTAACTGTACCCAACGCTCTGGGTTATTGAGGTAATGGCGTTCAAAATAGGCAGCGAACTGCTCAAGCGTCTCTACCCCTTCAGGCAGTTCTCCACGCGCTAAGGCTTGCGCATCGGCAATGACTCTAGGATGTACTGGAGCTTCAGACCAAGGGGACCGACTTTGATAATCTGTGTACTTGGGCATTCCCGGTAAATTAATGCGTTCATCCTGATACAGAGCACCTGCCAATTTCAGTGAAGAAACCACACTCACACGATCATGCTGCCGTGGCTTTTGTAATTTCAATCGTGAAGAGACGACTTGCGCTTCATCAAAATTAATATTGAGACCTAGAGCAATGACTTGGGCTTGCATGTCTTGCGGCCAAAGCGCAAGTACCGAAGCGGCCTCGGGCCCGACAGGCTCATTAGGCTCTTCAACTAGCAGTGACTTCACTGTAATACGCGAGATTCCTGATTCAGACACCCCTGTACTCATGCCTTCATATTCCGTTATAGGCTCAATCACATCATTAATGCGCTGCCCATTCCAAGTGACTTCGGCATTTTGTACCGCGCCTAACATGCGCCCGGCATTGTGGCGTAAATAGACATTTTGAATAGCGGTCTTACCAAAATCATCAATGGCTGATTCTCGGCGCACCTCAACTCCCTGATAGACTCCTTCTGGATCCTCATATTCCGTAATGGAAAGCACTTCAGGATCAATGGGCTCGCCATCTTTGAAGCGGGGCTTCAACCAAGCTTCATACACTTTATTGCCATGTCCGGTTCGCACCATAAACTGTGTATCGGTTTGATGAGCATCTGAATCATGCATCAAATCTTCAATCATGTAGGCCATCCAATACCCTTGTCCAAATTCACCGGCCCCCACACGCCGCATGGTGCCGCCGTGTTCATCAAAAATGGCTAAGGCTGTCATTTCTGGACTCACGCCTTGAGCCGTTTGGCTACGCACAAACTCTAGTAGATCAGCAGCAAAATCTTCATCATCACGTTGAGCCTGTTTGAAGCTGCGCTCAAGAATAAGCTCAATTTGTCTCTCAACGGAGAGCTGTTTATTCGCTAAGACCACTTCAACCTCAGCAGCAATGTTTTGGCGACTGTGCCCCGGGTTTAAGAAAGACCGCAATAAATCAGACAATGGCACACCGACACCATCATCACGCACACTCACCACCCAGGAACCTTCAGTTTGAGAACCGTGCGCCTCTTTGCGATAACTGCGAATATGCACGGTTGGTTGATCTGCTGAATCGACATAACGACTACGCAATGCATTGATCGCGTTTTGCACCCATTCTCTCAACCAGGCTCCCGCTTGATTGCCTTGACCAAGAATCACCCCACGCCATGTCCTTGAATTACCAGGCGGCTGAAAACCAATCGTCGCTTCAGCTTGAACCAAGCGTTGTTCAACGCCGGCCAAACCTTGCGCATTGATTTCTTCGTCACTCA
>JAJDCC010000021.1 GCA_029261015.1 Candidatus Omnitrophota bacterium
CTCCTCTTCCACCTTCACTTGCATCGATGTATTGTTTACATTCTTCATACGTACACCGGCAGTATCTTTCCCATTGAAGGTAAGACCGGTCACGATCACAGGTGATCCCCCTTCGAATGTTTCCGTAAAGTTATGCGTCACCCATTCATCATCAGCTCTAATAATACCGTGTTCGATTGTTGTGCTTGGTATAGCTTCCTGCACATGCACTCCCGCATGAGCGCTGGAACTGGCTCCATGCTCATCCGTAACGGTCAGCCTTACCGAGTAAAACCCAGCCGTATTGAAAGTGTATGTATCTGTGACCTCCGTCGAGTCTGCATTTTCATCACTATCAAAGTCCCACGCATACGTAAGCGCATCATCATTAGGATCACTGCTATTTAAACCACTAAAATTCACCGTCAATGGAGCTTCGCCAGAATAAGGACTGGCTTCTGCCACAGCTATCGGCACATGGTTCACTTCTTCCTCGCGCGACACACGCACCGTCGCCCCGCTGCTTGAAACACTCAAGGTTTCTATGGTGATGCCACGAAGATCATCTACGAAGCTTTCCCCCACCAACAAGGGGGCGTCAAAGACAGTTTCTGTCTCTGGATGCGTATCAATCAATACGGATTTATTGTTGAAATAATAGTCCCCATTGTCTGAATGGTATGACATGCGAATAGTCACTCCATTCACGACTGAATCGTTAGCCTCAAAATTATCAAAGGGTGTTCCTGTTGGCTGCCTGAATTCAAGATAGTAGGATTTCACCGTTTCCTGTGAATTATCGATTTCCATCGGGATGCGTAGTGCTTGCACACCAGCTGAACCCCACTCAATAGGCGCCAGAGAATAGACTCCGTCTTCAACGACATCTTCAATGTTGTGCGGCTGAAATACACCTGGAAACTCCAGACCTAATCGCTCCTTCTTTGAATTATTAAAATGATCCCAATAAATACTTTTCCCCATAACGCCGAACACATCACCATACTCGGACGTATCACAATCATGACTGATCGCAACATAATCACCCTGTTCATCACGACAGCGATAGCTACCAGAATGCTCCAAGCCATAGTTGTGGCCAAGCTCGTGCATCATCGTGCCTTTATGTAGCTCAGGAGATTCAAAATTGATCCATGAAGTCTGACCTCCAAGAGATGCACGCCCATTCCAGTTACAACTCTGCAGCCGAGGCCAAACGATCATAACATTGTCATAAAGATCGGCATCCATTCCATCGATTTGTTCGGCTCGTAACCTAGCAGCATTACCCCAAGGAAAAATATCACAGACTTCAGAAGCATCGAAATCAAGCGTGTGCCAACCAAACACATCGCCCTGAATTTCCCATTGATCAAAAGTAACAGCTTGGTAATAAGCGTTTACACTGTCAACATCTGTAAACACCATCTGCGCAAACTCTTCGGGCGAATAAGGTTCAATCGGGTCATTCGCAAAGTTAACGAGAATTAACGCAACCCGCATAGTTCTATCTGTTAGCTCATTGTTCGCCGCTCGCAAACGAGCTCCCATGAGTGAAGTGTTTTCAATAATACTGATATTCTTAACAGCCAGCTGATTGTCGATCTGAACGCCTCTAACATCTACCTGCATACCGGTCAACAGATCAGGATTGCCTCCTCTCGAAAAATGCATAACGCTAGACTGACCGTTTGCTTGGAGTTCATGAATGGTCTTTGAGCGATCATTCTCAAAATCATCTTCGATGGCAACCGAAAGCTCACCGCTCATGTTCACTTCTCGCTCAACTAACAACTGTAGATGCTTCGGTAGAGTATTACGGACGGATTCGGGTAGAGCCGCATCAAGGACTACAGCGGGATTCTCCTCAATAAGGCTCAACAGAGTCTGACGTCGCTGCATTAAAAGCGTCTCTAAATTCACTTCTTGTGCTGCTGTACCAGTGCGTTCAATCAATTCGCTTGTATTTGATCTTAATAACTCTATCAGTTGAGTCTCCGAGCGTTCCGACTCTCCTGCCTCTGCTGAAGCCATTAAAGGATAGGAAGCAACGGAGAGAAATAAGGACACAACGTAAACAAAGGTGCCGCTCAGATATCGCTTATTTGAAATCATAGTTATCACTACCTATTTAAAATTCATTAATTAACTAATAATAAAAAATCCGAGCCACCCATTAGGTAGCTCGGCCACCCACCATAGAACGTTGGTGGGTCCGAAGCTTTGCGTCTCTTGATCACTCAAGATTTGCCTTTTCTAGTTAAAACAAGAAGTTGTCAATCTTTACATCCGAGTATACCTGATGGTTATCAGCTGTTTAAAGGGTTTAGGATGTTTGAATGAATTTTGCTTAATAACGCATATAACATACTTGATAATCATAGTCCCCCATCATAAGTAGTTACAGCGTAGGGCTAGCCTCGATGTGTGGATCTCCGTCTCCATGGATCTCCAAAAACTTCTCCGGAGTCTCTTTGAATGCCTTCAAACAGCCTATGCTGCAAAAGGAGTATTTCTTCCCCTCGTGCTTGTATTGAAACATCAAATCTTCCATTTCTTCGTGCGGACCACACACAGGGCAATACTCGGGAACCTCGTGCATCGCTTCTGCTTCAGCAACTTGAGAATCCACCACAGGCATGACCTCTTCAGCATAAACGCCGCTCGCACCGAGCAACACCAAACCTAAAACGACAACAACATAATTTTTCATGAAAGCACTCCTTTGGGTTTATTAAACAAGCGATACAAAACCGGTAAAACAATCAACGTTAATACGGTTGACGATATGATTCCGCCAATCACAACCGTTGCCAGTGGCTGCTGAACTTCAGCACCGCGACCGACAGACAAAGCCATTGGCACAAAACCCAGTGACGCCACAAAAGAAGTGATCAACACTGGACGAAGCCGCGCTAACGCCCCTTCAAACACAGCATCATACAAACTCTTGCCCTTGCGGTGCAATTCTTTAATGAAGGTAAGCATCACTAATCCATCCAATACAGCCACCCCCGAAAGTGCAACAAATCCAATGCCTGCTGAAATGGATAAGGGAATGCCGCGAAGCAGTAAAGCCCACACGCCTCCCGTTAAAGCCAGAGGAACACAAGTGAATACTAGCAAAGCATCTCGCACCGTACCTAATGCAGCAAACAGCAGCACAAAGATTAAGATAAGCGCCATAGGCACCACAACCGTCAATCGATTAGCAGCAGAAACCATTTGCTCAAACTGTCCTCCCCAATCCAGCCAGTAACCAGAGGGTAAGGTGATTTCGCTATCAATAATCTCCTGGGCATCCGCCACAAAACGCCCTATGTCTCGACCACGAACATTCGTACTGACAACAATGCGCCGTTTGCCATTCTCCCGGCTGATTTGATTAGGACCAGACGCTAAGCTTAAATCCGCCACTGCGCCTAAGGGCAAAAAGTTGCGATGCCCCATCCAATTGGTGCTTCCGGGCAATGGCAGCGGAATGTTTTTCAAATCCTCCGGATTATTACGCAGCTCCTCCGGCAAACGCACAATCAAATCAAATCGCTTATCCCCCTCAAAAACTTGCCCGGCAACCTTACCTCCAATGGCAATTTCAACGGCATCTTGGGCATCTTGCATATTCAACCCATAGCGAGCCAACAATTGACGGTCCACATTAATGCTTAGCATGGGAAGCCCGCCAATTTGCTCAACACGCACATCCGAAGAGCCGCGAACACTGTTCAACACGCGGGCAATTTCCTGGGCATGAGACAGCAACACGCCAAAATCATCTCCGTACAGTTTCACGGCAATGTCACTACGCACGCCGGAAATCAATTCATTAAACCGAAGCTGAATAGGTTGTGTGAATTCATACGCATTTCCAGGAATCTCCAAAACGGCCTTTTCAATTTCTGCCACTAACGTATTTTTGCTTTTCCTAGAATTCGGCCATGCTTTTTTAGGCTTAAGCATGATAAAAGTATCCGCGACATTAGGAGGCATCGGATCTGAAGCCACTTCATCCGTACCAATTTTGGAAAACACTTTTTCTACTTCAGGAAACTCTTTAATGCGTTTTTCTACCGACTTCTGCATTTCAACTGCCTGCGAAATGCTAATACCCGGCAGCCTGACTGCCTGCATCGCGATATCGCCCTCATCCAAACGAGGAATGAATTCGCGACCCATGCGCGTACTCAACGCTCCGCTTAACAGCACCAGCACCAAAGCACTCCCCAATATGATCGACTGATGTTGCAAGGCCCAAGTCAATGCAGGCTTATAGAGTTGATGGAAATACGCCATGAGTTTAGGTTCTTTCTCGGCAGCATTTTTGGAGAGAAACAATGCCACAGCTGCCGGAATAAAGGTCACAGAAAGAATCATCGCTCCCACCAACGCCAACACCACCGTGATCGCCATGGGCACAAACATTTTGCCTTCTATGCCCGTGAGTGTGAGGATGGGCAGATAGACAATCATAATGATGAGTTCGCCAAAAATCGTTGCACGCCGCACCTCTGATGATGCATCAGCAATCAGCGCATCCGACTCAACAGTCGTTAAGGCACGCCCCAATTTACGGCGCTCCTCAGACAAACGACGCATGCAGTTTTCAACCACAATAATGGCGCCATCGATAATGATGCCAAAGTCCAGCGCACCCAGGCTCATCAAATTAGCGCTCATTTGATTGTGCACCATGCCTGTAATGGTGAATAACATCGACAAGGGAATGATGCAGGCAGTAATCAATGCCGCGCGGAAATTGCCCAAAAAGACAAATAGAATCGCGATCACCAAAAGCGCCCCTAAAGTCAAATTCTCACGCACAGTATCAATGGTCGCATCCACCAAATTCATGCGGTTATAAACAGGCTTGGCGATTACGCCACTAGGCAACGTCTTATTAATCTGTTTTAACTTCTCAGCGGCAGCGTGCGCAACGGTGCGACTGTTTTCACCCAACAACATAAACACCGTGCCCACGATCTCTTCTTTACCATCTGCAGTCGCAGCACCGGTGCGCAATTCACGCCCCTCAATCACCTCAGCCACATC
Source organism: Candidatus Omnitrophota bacterium (assembly GCA_029261015.1). Taxonomy (GTDB): domain Bacteria; phylum Omnitrophota; class Gorgyraeia; order Aquiviventales; family Aquiviventaceae; genus JAJDCC01. The sequence goes on from JAJDCC010000021.1 coordinate 5,029, forward strand.
TTTAATGTAGATCGGCACGCTTTCGCCATAGCTGACTATGATTTGTTGGATTTCTTCAATGCTGGAAACCTGACCAGGCGCGCGAATGAGGTACTGTTCACCGGAATGCTCGATATAGCCTGCACCGACGTTTTGATTATTTTTTTCCAGCGCACCCAGAATGTCACTAAACGTCAGCCCATAGGCAATCAACTTTTCAGGATAGGGCGTCACATGAAACTGTCTCTCAAAACCTCCGATGGTGTTCACCTCGGTGACACCTGGCACATTGCGCATTTGCGGTTTAATCACCCAATCTTGAATCGTTCGCAAATCGGTCAACGTTATGGGTGTTCCGTCTTCATGAACCGCGCCCTCCTCCGCCTCAACCGTCCACATAAGCACTTCACCCAGTCCGGTAGCAATCGGCCCCAACAAAGGATCAATGCCTGCAGGCAAAACACCCTTGGCTTCCTGAATGCGTTCGTTCACCAACTGGCGCGCAAAATAAATATCTGTTTTGTCCTTAAAAATGACCGTCACCTGAGAAAGTCCATAGCGCGAAAGCGAGCGTGTTTGATCTAGGTGCGGCAAACCAGCCATCACGGTTTCTATGGGATAGGTGATGAGCTGTTCGACTTCGAAGGGAGCATATCCGGGCGCTTGCGTATTGATTTGCACCTGAACATTGGTGATATCCGGCACCGCATCAATAGGTATACGCTTTAAATTGTAAACACCTACAGCAATCATTAAAGCTGTAGCCATAAACACAAACCATTTTTGTTTGATGGAAAAACGAATAATTTGCTCTAACATTCAGCAACCTCAATGACCATGGGCGCAACCGCCCACAATCTCATGTTCCATAATCTTCGACTTCAAACTGTAAGCTCCGTCGGTAACCACCCAATCACCGTCTTGAATATCGCCTTGAACAAGCTTTTCCTCATGACCAGAATAGGTCACCTCAATTTCAGTAGGAACAAAAGAGCCATCGCTATCCTGAATAAACACCACATCGATGCCATCCAAATTCTGCACACTGTAGGCTGGTACAGACACATGCGCACCTGCGTCCTGAACCAAAATGGACCCCCTCACAAACATGCCCTGCTTCAAAAGATAGTCGGGATTCTCTACAAGCGCGCGAATTTTAAGCGTAAAACTCGTTTCATCGATGCGCGGGGAAATAAAAACAATCTTCCCTTCAAATACTTTTTTAGGATACGCGCTGGAATAAACCAATACCTTTTGCCCCATGCGCACCTGCCCCATATCTTTTTCATACACATCAAAGTTCACGGGGATTTTGGAAAAATCGGCAATGGTGTGAATGGGCGAAAGTGTGTCAATACGATCACCGGGCTTGCTAAAATCGGCAATCACCACACCGTCAACAGGAGACTCAATTGCCGTCATCACGCCCGTTTTAGTACTTTTGAAACGACACAAGACTTGCCCCTCCTTCACCCGAACACCCAACGTGGCCGTACAATCATGCAGCACACCGCTCTCGGGGGCGTGAATTTCGGTGGTGCGTTCAACATCTTGAGGAATGCGCCCGGTAACCGAAATCTTTTTAGACTCTTCCACCTCTTTAGCTTGAACTGTTTTAAGACCAATCAGTTGCTGGGTCTTTTCAGGAATCACCATCGACACGCCCACATAATCACTGGCCTGTATGGTTTCATCGACTTTCGACTGACCTGATTCGCTGGCATAAGCAGACGAAGCCATGAGCGCAAATACGGCGCTAATGTGCACTAGATTTAGTTTCTTCATTTTAGAAAACCATCCTCCCTTAACGAGCTATAAACCGTTTGTTCGAGGGCATTGATACGCTGATTCAATTCGAATAGCCCCTGGTAGTAACGCATGCGAGAATCCATCGACGCGAGAAGTTGATCCAAATAATCCAGAAAACCAATTTCACCCTCGCTATAGTGCAATCGGGCCAAACGAAACATTTCATTAGCCTCGGCAAAGGATTGCTTAAACAAATCCAACTGCTTTACTGTAAGCAAGAGATGCTCATACGCTTCGTGCACCTCAAAGGCAGTCTGTCTCTCTAAAATATCGAGTTCTGCTTTTGCACTTTCGCGCTCAGCCTTGGCTCGCTTAATATCGCCTCGATTCAAATCCCATAGCGGAAAACTCAACTTTATGAGGGCTGCATAGTCATTCTCGTAGTCTTCATCGGTCACTTTAAAACCCAGTGAATACGCCGGCAGCAGATTCAATCTCTCTCGCATCACCTGCTTATTGGCAGAGTCTAGCGATGCCTGCTGCATACGGATATCGGGCCGATTGGCTAGAGCGATTTCGGTTAAGTGTTCCATATCCACTAACAAGCGCTCTTCCTGCAGTTCTTCTTTGATCTCAAAAGCATCATGCAGATCGCGACCCAACAATAAATTGATCCGCGCTTTGGTCACATCCAAGAGATGCTTGGTATCAAAATACTCACTCTCGGCGTTAAGCATTTCAATGTTCGCGCGATGCACCTGCGTTTTTAGCGCCTGCCCTCCTTGATAGCGCACCTGCACATCACTGAAAAACTGCCGCATGGATTTGAGATTACTTTCTCGAAGCTCTAACTCTTTTTTCTGAAGAATGAGTTGCGCATAAGCATTACGCACCTCGGCATACACCTTGGCCCAAATCTCTTTCAAAGACTCTTCCTGGATTGTGACACCATTATGTGCAATTCGGCTGTTGAGATACCGCACACCGGGAGGATCGAAGGATTGATTTACCGAATAAGAACCCACACGCGCATCACGACTCCCCGCGTCATTCTTTTTAAGCCCGCCAATTTCCGCTTCAAATTGCGGATCACGCCAGGACTTAGCGGAAAGGTGTTCCCCCTTAGCCCCATCTATGGCATGCCTTGCCTGCACCATGCGTGGATTCTGCTGATAGGCCAGCTCAAGGGCATGCTCAAGCTGCAGCAACTCTTCGGATAAAACCGATTGCGGCACAGCAATGAGACAACTCAAAACAATAATTACATAGGAAAAGCCATATAGCGGCTTGCTCATAAAACGGACTCCTCGATTCAGGATTAACTAAAACAGACACACTTCGAGATTCGATTTATGAGTGGACGATCGGAGGTCGGTGCAGAACTCGGTTAGGAGGGTTTTGATAGGCAGTGTTTTGCGGTGTGCTCACATATTCAGGAGCCAAAGATTGAGTACTGGCAGACTCACTTTGCTGAACAACACCCGGCAAACAACAGGACGTACCACAATGCAGCTCAGTTTGAGCCGTGCCTGCGCAGTCCTCACCGGAGCAATGAGCCTCCATGGGGACAGCGGCCAGAAAAACAAGCGCAACTAAGAATACCTTAAGAATCTTCATCTCAAAAACTTTACCACATCTGCCTGGACACGTGAGGAGCCTATAGCGGAATAGCCCCAATAATAGCCAAAATTCGTTAACTGCCGGGGGGCAACGGGACTCGAAGGCCTAAAAAGTAAATATAGGTACGTTTTTCTTATCGTGGCAAATTGCGTATATCATCTGAATTAGCAACGAGTTATGAAAATTCAAACGTTTGCAGATAAAAGAACTCAAGTCCAGCTAATTGACGAAGTTGGGCACAATCCTGGGCACAGTAAATTTGAGGATATTTACATCTCCGAGTTAATCTGACTCTTGCCATTTGAACGGAATAGTTCCAGGGTGCCCATCCTTGTAGTGTTTAAATTCTTCCTTATTTAGAGAGTACCACTCATCAAAAGGTGCCCTTGCAAAAAAATCTCCAATTCTTTGTCGAAAATGAGCTTTTGCCGTAGCATTAAGTCGCCCAACGCGTAGCGACCTATTTAACTCCAAATCTTCACGACGAAGACGTATGGTAACCAAAAAATCAGCCGCCATCTTATCTTCAAAACCAATGGAAGCATCCGGCGGCAGGTAATACCATTTTTGATTAATTCTGGCTTGCTGTGTAATAATATCGACCCACTTTTTAGGGCTCTGAGTCTGACTGCACTTTTTTTCAACTTCGCGAAAGCTCCTTATTTCGCATAGTGTAATATTTGGGTTTCTAAGAGCATCACAATCCGGGGTAATGACAATTGCCGTTATAGGTGTTATCGGAACAATAGCATTGAGGGGTTTGTCTGAACTTAAAGTCGCCCCCCATGAGGATTCTAATTCGCCTTCTTCATCCGCAACCAAGATCTCGTTCATAGAAAAATCGATCCGTGGGACGTTAACAAAAATATCGCCCTGACTGAGAGGGTCGCTGGATTTAAGCGTCTGATATATCACCTTTCACTCCCACTGTATTCCAGTGGAAGCTTCCCAAGCCGCGAATTCAGCAACATCACGCTCCGCTCGTTGACGGATTTTTTGAGCTAAAGACAACGCGACCTTACGGCTTATTCTTCTTCCCATCATGGGGCTCATGGCGAAAATAACAGTTGAAGCTCCAATATTTCGCCGATGCGCAAAGAAATAATCGGGCATAGTGGTAACAGGACCAAATCCTAATGCAAAAACAAAACCAGCTAAGTTGTTCAGTGCTGACTTAACCCGTGGTCCTCCAAAGGATTGCAAAACAGTTTCACTGTTATCGCATATGGCAACCAATTGCTCACTTTTAGCGACTGGCAGAGTTGCGACTTCCATATCTTCACTCTTCACGACTAAACTCCTCTTCCAAATCTCCTTCGATGATTTTGAAAAACCAATCATCGATCCAGTTATGCGCTTTTACGAGCCATTCCATGAACCCACCAGGAATATCAGGAACTATCTTGTTATCAGTTTGAACTAAAGTCTCCCAAATTATGGCTGGCTTGTTATGTCTATGTCCTGTTGAAAACCTTAGTGTTATGACGCTTGAGATTTCTTCAATATCAAACGCTATTTGCCAATTAAACGCTTTAGGTTTCTTGGAAATTTGGTTTGAAGTAAACAAGCTTTTAGGTAAAGCTACATCCAATTTCAATTTCTCTTTCAAAAAAGTTAAAATGTCATTTTGAACAAAATCAAACTCAACCGCATTAATATATCTGAGCATCAGGCTTTCTACTTCAAGTTTTCCCTGAGTTGGATATGCCGCATGAAGCTTGTTAACCCCATCTTCGCATCGCTCAAAAAAATCCTCACGCGTATAGCCTTGTGTTTGATTAACTGTCATAATTCCGGGACCAATTTGAACCAATGGCCAGCTATTTTCACTTACTCTGAAACGAAATTGAGGAGTATGAGACACCATCGAGTCAGGTACCTGAGATGTAGGAAGAGGCTCAGTAAAAGCATATTCCTCTTGAACTCTGTCTGAGAACCGACCCACAAGTAATCGGTAATTCGAATCAGACTGGCCTGGTGTTGAAGGCAACACCCATTTAAGTTCAAGAATAGCTTCTATTAAAGGTTTGTTGGGTAAATCTGGCCTCGACATTTAAATCTCCATCTATTTCTTTAGGATTGGGAATGTCTCAATTATACCCGAATATGCCGCAAACACCTTAGGTTTAATGAGGCTATTAGTAGGGAGTATTCGCTTCAAATGTCTAGCAACTCTGAAACACTAACTTTAAAGCGTTTGCTACCAACTCTAAGGCATCCAACTTTGGGTATCCGGTTGTCTGATCAGTGCCGCCATACTTAATTCACCAAGATAGTTATTAGGCGTCTGGCCTCTGTATTCTCTCATAAGGCCTGATAGTAGCCCTTCATCTTCTGCGCCATTAGCACACGCCGCTGCTTGAGAAACTCGTCATAGTCTGCCAACACCATTTCCATGGCTGATTCCGGTATGCAGTTGGCGCGCAGATTTTCTACCAGTTGAGTTTCCTGGCAAATGCCACCATACTTCAAATTGCCGCCTGAACACTGCTCTTTGATCTCAGTGAAGTAATCCTTAGGGGCCTTATTACCGATACGAATGTTAATTTCAGACTGCGTGTAAACAAAGTTAGCTATCTGGTTATACTGGCTGCGTTTTAAGCCTGCCTTCTTGAGAAAATCCTTAGGGAAGATATGGTGAATATCCCCTCGGTGCGATATCAAATCGTTCACCGTGATATCGGTAGACAGGAAGCCTTTATCGTTGGCTTTAACTTGGGACGCCCAAAACACATTAAGATACGGGCTACTAATAACAGGGCTGTTCAAGCTTTGCACCAAAGCAGCATCCCAAAAAGCATTAGACAGCTCGCCTTCTTCAATGTTTTTCAAATACTGCACATGCCCTATTTCATCAATCTGACGAATATCCCGATCTATCTGAGTTTCCGGTGAACCAGAATATCGCCCCGTCAACATAGACATGACAATCCAGCGACGCACAAAAGATTCAATCTCATTAGCTGAAGCCTTGTCGTTACGTAACTTCAAGAAAAGCATGTATGCCACGTTGAGCACCGCCTGCGAGCGAATCATGCTTGCACTAATGAACCCGGCGGATCGTACAATCATCAAGAAGCGCTTAAAATTTGTTTCGTTACTGAATAAGCGTACGCCTTCTCTAAGCTTTTCAAATGATTCTGCCGCAATCGATTCTTCGTATTGCCTGGTTTGGAAGTTTCTTCCGGATAATAAGCTCACCAAATCGCCAAGCTTGCCACGACTAAACATGGATGAGAAGGCAACCCTCAGTAAGTCCGTATAATCTGGATCGTACAAATCATCATTCTCTTCCTTGAGCCAACTCATCTTCTGAAACCAATCCGTTTCAGAAAATTCAACATCACCTTCTTTGATGGTTGGATAAAATTCAGGCGCAATTGAGAGGTGGCAGAAATAGTCGATGGCTTTACGTAGCTCTGGCCCGTCGTACTGCTCACTGGATGCAATTTTAGACATCGCAAAATCAGCCTGACTAAGCACAACACCCTTTGAATTGATCCGAATAAAAATTTCAGTGACGGTTTCAATATCGAGATCGGAAGCCAACTCAATCATCCCGATTTGCTTCTTAGCAATCTGCATCAAATTAGTAAGCGCTGTTTCAATTCTTTCCGGGTCAGCTTGGGGATTGCGTTCACAATACTCTTTAACACTCTTAATCAAACCTTGCTGGCCATTCACCAATGGAGCCACATCTGGAATCCAAGATACATCCTTGCGGATTGCCGGGTTGGAAACTTCAAACCGCTCTTCAAGAGGTTGAAAAGCAATGCGAATATTGACCTTGCGATACTCAGAATTGATAACAGGTTCGCCCAGAATTGCAGCGGTCAAAGCTGTAACGCGTTGCTGCCCATCAATAAGAACCTTCTTGCCTTCAGATGAACTTCCATCCTTAAGCTGTACACCCGGATTTCGCCAAGCGATCAAGTAACCAATAGGATAACCTTGATAAAGCGAGTCTAATAAGTCGCGCACCTTAGTGGCATCCCATACAAATGGACGTTGAATTTCGGGTATCGCAATTTCACCCGATCTGACCCAGGCCAGAACGATTTCTATAAGGTGTTGATTAACGGAATATTTTTGGGTTTGCATATCAAGACGCTCCTATCAACTCCATTTTCTTCCCTACAAGCTTGCACGACTGGGAACACCTCTGTCTTGCAGTGACCTCAGCAGTTCTTAAACCCATGGCTCGCCCGATGCTTGGTATATTCGAATTGTTTTGGCCTTCGCCGTCTCCACTATATTTCACTTTCTAAAAAGTGACCATTTTCCTTTAACCAGGCGCGGCCTTTTACCGCAAGAGGTGCTTGTGTGCGAACAATATTCCAAAAGCGCGGTGTATGATTTGGCTCCATTAAGTGGGCAAGTTCATGGACAATAATGTAATCAATAACAAACACCGGCGCCTTAATTAACCGCCAGTTAAGATTAATGTTATTTTTAGCTGTGCACGATCCCCACCGGTACTGACTATCAACAATCTTAGCGCTCGCATATTCCACACCCATCTCACGCGCATACCGCTTAACCCGCGGCAATATTTTGTCTCGTGCTTGTTCTAAGTACCATTCCTGAAAGAGTCTCTTTCGGATATTGACCTTGACTGCTGGAATCGTGAAGCAACGGTCAAAATGAACTCCTTGTTTCAGGTCGCCATCAATGACCTCGATCCTATAACTTCGACCTAAATAAAGTACTGATTCACCGCTGATAAGTTCTTTTCCGGGTGGGTGAGGGAGTTCTCGATATTTCTGACTGTGACCTATCTTTTCATATATCCATTGTCTCCGAGAGTCTACGACCTCTTGAATTTGCTCTTCCGGTGTATTCTCTGGCGCATGAACAACAACGCTACGATCACGCTCAACGGTAATCGTAAGTTTATGCCTTTTGGGGGATCGATTAACAATGTAGTTTAGCTTCATGTCTCACTAGCGTATAAAATAATGTCATTGTTTTTTTGCGCGATTTCCATAACACGGGTAAGAATATGCGCTCGGTTATTCTTGATATTTGGTAAAGCAATAAACTCTGAAGAAAGTAGGATTTGTTTAAGGTCTGCTATGAGCTGTTTCTGAGCCGGTATGCTCTCCCAAAACCCCGTAAGCTTCAACTCTCGTTCAATTATTAAAAATACCCGCTGCGTTAAGTCGACTAGCTGAGCTATCTCATCCTCATCGAGATCTCTATCGCCAAATACTTCGCGCTTAAAGCATCGAAATAGCGGCATCTGCTTTTTGCGATGAAGTCCATACGTAGGTTCTTTACGAGCGCTAATAATGCGCTTGCGGAGTTTTTCTAATTCCTCGTATATCTTGTTCCAATTATCGCGAAACTCCTCAAGAATTTTTGATAGCGCCTCAGAGAAAGATGCCTGCAAATCGGGATCATCATCAAGATCTACATCAAGATGATGACGAATAGCGTGCTCAACCTCTGCCGCTTTTGTTTTAGGTCGACTTCGCTTTTCAACGGTTTTCTCAAAATCTTCGTCAAGAATCGAGATCGGTTTGACCTTAACCTCGATACCCTTTGACTCCAAATGCCGATCGGTAAGCGCGCGTAGTTTGGGTGGTATGCCTTTCATGCTCAACCGCGCATCCCGGAAGTGCTTACCAGCAAGAATATTGACTTCATTCAATTCCTGATAATCTTCCATATATGCTAGTGCCTCTTTAGCCGGGAACACCAGATTTAGACTCTTAGTTAGTTTCTTAAACGCTAGCATAAAATCAAATCGCAGGTCTTCATCATAAAAGATATCGAAAAATGCATCATGGTCTGTCAGATCTGTAAAACCATTCTTCTTTAGTAAAGCCATTACCTCTGAGTGACTTGCCTCTAACTCGCGTAATGCTTCCTCTGGAAAATTAAGCACATCGATCACCTCGTTTTGCTCGCGTTCATCATACGCGTCCAGCGCTTTCTTAAGATGATGACCAATCCCCACATAATCCACCACGAAGCCCTTATCTTTGCCCTCACCGCTAACTCGGTTCACGCGAGCAATAGCCTGGAGAAGATTGTGAGCAATAACGACTTTATCTAAAT
>JAJDCC010000201.1 GCA_029261015.1 Candidatus Omnitrophota bacterium
ACATGGCCGTCAACCGTCTGGGATCACAATTCAAGTTATTCGACGTTAAGTATAACAGATCTCATTTGCCGCATCCTTCATCTTGACCTATAATACTCCGATGGAAGACTACTACGGGTGGGGCCTGCCCATCAACATCTCAACGCATGGAGATAAGATCGATCTGCTGATCCGTCTTTTCCATGTCATCATGTTAGTCCTTTTTGTAGGCTGGCTCATTTACTTCGTGATTGCCCTTTTCAAATTTCGCGCACGCCCCGGCCACAAAGCCAGTTATAAACAAGGTCACTACAAGACCCCCACTTATGTCGAGGTGATTGTTGCTTTAGTCGAAGCCGCCTTATTGGTAGGCTTTTCCTATCCCATTATTGCCAGCTACAACAATGAACTCCCCTCGACGCATGAAGCCTTGGAAGTGCGTATTGTCGCTGAGCAATTTGCCTGGAATGTGCATTACCCTGGGGCGGATGGCATTTTTGGCAGAACATCCCCTGAATTTATGGAAGACAGCACGGTGGGCTTAGACCCTAATGACCCAGCAGGGCAAGATGACTATGTCACGATGAATGACCTGACGATCCCTGTCAATAAACCCGTGATTGCTCACCTCAGTTCCAAAGACGTCATCCACAGTTTTTTCCTGCCTGTGATGCGTGTCAAACAGGACACCATTCCCGGACAAAGTATTCCTGTGTGGTTTGAAGCCACTCAAACCGGAAATTTTGAAATTGCCTGTGCTCAGCTGTGTGGCAATGGGCATTACCGGATGCGCGGCTTCTTTAATGTAGTGACTCAAGAAGAATTTGAGCAATGGTCTGAGGAGATACTCGCGGATGAGTGGTGATCACGCCCACGAATTGCCTTTTTGGCGCAAACACATTTTTTCGGTCGATCATAAAACCATTGGCGTTCAATACGCGATAACGGCTTTGCTGTTTATGCTGGTGGGTCTGCTCATGATGCTCATCATGCGTTGGCAACTCGCCAATCCTGCTCAAGCCATTCCTGGTATCGGCAATCTTTTAGGTGAAGCCAATGCCCCAGGTGGGGTCGTATTGCCCGATTTTTACAATCAGCTAGGCGCCATGCATGGCACCATCATGATCTTCTTAGGCGTTGTGCCTTTGGCCGTGGGTGGTTTTGGCAACTACGTGATGCCGCTTCAAATCGGCGCGCCTGATATGGCTTTCCCTAAACTCAACATGATGAGTTACTGGGTGTATTTTGTGGGCGGCGTCATCATGCTCGCCAGCTTCTGGGTTACCGGAGGTGCCGCACAATCAGGATGGACTTCGTATCCACCTCTGGCAAATATTGCAAGCTTTGGGCAAACCATCTGGTTGATAGGCATGATCTTTTTGATCACCTCTTCTTTGCTAGGCTCGGTAAATTTCATTGTCACCATTTTGCATCTGCGTGTTGAAGGGCTCACATTTGCCCGGTTGCCTTTCTTCGTTTGGGCACAGTTCATCACCAGTTTCTTGTTGTTGCTGGCTTTCCCACCTCTTGAAGTGGCCGGTATTTTGCAATTAGCAGATCGCGTACTACACACCAGCTTCTTTATGCCCAGCGGCTTAGTGATCAGTGGTGAAGTGTTGGATATCGCTGGTGGAGGCAACCCACTGCTCTATCAACACCTCTTCTGGTTCTTAGCGCATCCTGAAGTGTATGTTTTGATTCTGCCAGCCTTTGGTATTGTCACTGAAATCATTGCCTGCAACACACGCAAACCGATTTACGGTTATAAAACGATGGTCAATGCCACCATCTTTTTAGGTTTCATGTCTTTCCTGGTCTGGGCACACCACATGTATTTGGTAGGCATGAGCACCAAGATGAGCATGTTCTTTCAGATCACGACCATGATCATTTCCATTCCATCAGTGATTTTGCTCACTTCTTTGCTTCTCTCGCTATGGGGTGGTGCGATTCGCTATAACACGCCTATGCTTTTCGCTTTAGCTTTTCTGCCCATGTTTGCTATCGGAGGCCTTACAGGACTCCCCTTGGGCTTAGCTGGCGCCGATATCCACTTACACGACACTTACTATGTCATTGGTCACTTCCACTATGTCGTGGCACCAGGAACCATTTTCGCCTTATTTGCGGGCATCTACTTTTGGTTTCCTAAAGTCACGGGGCGCGTGATGAATGAAACCTTGGGTAAAATTCATTTCTTCTTCTCGCTCATCTGTATTAACGGGGTCTTCATGCCCATGTTCATGCAAGGATTAGCGGGCGTCTCTCGCCGTCTCTGGGACCCCACGCAATACGCTCATGCCCAACCGACACAACCGTTGAATGTGTTCATCTTGTATGCAGCTATCGGGTTAGGCCTCGCACAGATCCCTTTCATCATTAACTTTTTCTGGAGTGCTTTTAAGGGCAAGCAAGTGGACAACAACCCCTGGCAAGCCACCACCTTGGAATGGATTGCCCCGTCTCCACCACCTCATGGCAATTTCTCAAAGGTGCCTTCGGTTTATCGTGGGCCTTATGAATACAGTGTCCCAGGGCAAAGTGATGATTTTTGGTTGCAGAGCGATGAAGGGAAAAAGTGATGTCAGAAGCCGTCATTAAACACATTGCTGATCCACATCCTGTAACAGGTGTCACCAATTCCAAATTGGGCATTTGGTGTTTCATTGCTTCTGAAGTGATGCTATTTGGGGGCTTATTTTCTACCTACATTCTGTTACGCACAGGCGCTGGCGCCGATTGGCCGATTGGATCTGATTTGCTCAACGTCCCGCTAGCCACATTGAACACGATGATTTTAATCACCTCCAGTATCACTATGGTAATGGCTTGGGCATCGTTAACCATTAACAAATTTGGCGCTTATAAAAAGTATATGACGCTAACCGTACTGCTTGGTGTCGCGTTTTTAATTGTTAAAAGCTTTGAGTATGGTATGAAATTTGAACACCACATCTACCCTAGCAAAAACAACTTTTATGCCATTTACTTTGTGATGACCGGACTGCATGTTTTGCATGTCATTGGCGGGCTTGTGGTTAACCTGTACCTTTTGCTTCCAGGCTCAAAACTTTGGCATAAAGCACCTGAGCAATTTATGGGACGGATTGAAGCAGCCGGTCTTTATTGGCACTTTGTCGACTTAGTGTGGATCTTCTTGTTCCCCACACTTTATCTTCTATAAGGCAAATTTGAGGCGAATATGGCACATTCACAAGCAGACTATCAGAAACATGTGCGCACTTATATTGGTGTATTCCTAGCGCTTGCTGTACTCACAGCTGTAACCGTAGGCGTGTCTTATATAGATCTATCAACGGGTCCAGCAATTATCCTTGCTGTGTTTATTGCCTCCATTAAAGCCAGCTTGGTGATGGCTTTCTTTATGCACCTGTTAAATGAAAAGCAGGTCATTACAAGCCTGCTGTTGCTTACGGCATTCTTCTTTGGGGTATTGATGATCTTACCCGTATTGACTTCAGGTTAGACGATGTCTTTAAAAGCCTTCCACATCTTTTTTATCCTCACCTCGATTGCCACCTGCCTCGGATTTGCTGTGTGGGGCATGCATCGATACTCAGGTTTAGCCATCGGATTAGGCTTGTTCGGAATGGGCTTAGTCGTTTACCTCATTAAAACGATCATAAAATTCAAGCAACTCAGGGCATCATCATGAAAGCCGCGGGCATTGCGTCTTTAATGGTTTTTCTGATGAGCCGCTCCGCTTATGCCTGTTCGGTCTGTTTTGGTTCCACTGAAACACTGGCGACCAAAAGCCTCAATGCGGGGGTGTTGTCCTTAATTGGAGTCATCACTTTTGTTTTAGCAGGGATTGCTTACACGGCTTTTACCTGGATGAAGAGAGCTCAGCAACTCGAAAATTATTGATTGCGCACTTGCGCTAAAATGCGATCTACCGGTGACACTTTATTGAGTGCATAAAAATGAATTCCCGGTGCGCCACCAGCCAATAACTCTCGGCATTGCTTCACAGCAAACGCTATCCCCAACTCAACCGTTTTATCTAAATCCTCTTGAATAGGTTCAAACAGATCCACCACTTGCTGGGGGATATCCGCACCACAGCGTTCACAAAAACGGACTAATGCGCCATAGTTAGTGATCGGTAATATCCCTGGAATGACAGGAACAGTAACACCTAAATGCTTTAATCGATCCACATAATCAAAATATTTTTGGTTATCAAAGAAGAGCTGGGTAATCACAAAATCAGCACCTGCATCCACTTTACTCTTCAAGAATTGTGCATCGGCGTCAAACGAAGGCGCTAATAGATGCTTATCGGGAAAACCTGCAACCCCAATAGAAACACTGTCTTTAAAGTGTTGGCGGATAAAAGCCACCAAATCCGAACTGTAATCAAACCCTTCAGCACCGCCCACTTCTACACGATCTTCCTTGGGTGGATCTCCTCGTAAAGCCAGCACATTAGAAATCCCACGGCGTTTGAAATCAGCAAAAATATCAGCAATTTCTACACGTGTATGCGAAATACAGGTCAGATGCGCCATAGCCGGTACCTGATACTGGCTCTGAATGTGTTCTACGATTTCAAAAGTTCTGTCACGACTACCTCCACCAGCCCCATAAGTACAGGAAATGAAGTCTGGATTCAGCGCACATAAATCCTTTAATGTGCTTAACAGTTTAGTGTGACCTTCGGGAGTTTTAGCAGGAAAGACTTCGAATGAGAAAATAGGTTTTTGATCTTGAAGCAGGTCTTTCAATTGTTTCATTGAGATTATGTCCTTAAAAAGGGTTTTCAATAGCCTCCAGTATACTGAATTCTTGCCAGATAGAGTAGAAGAGAACGCCTAAGTTTTCGAAGAAAGTGTTTCTATGCGCTGTTCCAGCTTTTGGATCCGCTTTTCTTGTTGTTGCATACGGTCCTCTGCTGACAGCCACCGATTCAAAAATTTGGGAAGTTTGAGGAGTGACACCAATTGGCGTTTGGCCTGCCAAGCGGGTCGCGCCGGCACCCCCCAGATAATTTCACCAGGGTCTACAGACTTAATGATCAACGTACCAATACCTGCATTCACCCCTTGCCCGATGGACACATGATCCGTGACACACACTTTGCCACCCAGCCTCGTATAATTACCTACAGTGACACTGCCTGCCAATCCACTTTGACCAGCAATAGCCACATGCTGACCAATGTCGTTGTTGTGAGCTATCTGCACCTGATTGTCAATTTTAGTGCCCTTACGAATAAAGGTAGATCCCACTGTCGCTCGACCCACACACACATTGCATCCGATCTCAACATCGCTCTCAATACGCACATCACCGGTTTGGGGAATTTTATGGTAAGTCCCCTCATGAAAGGTGTACCCAAAACCATCCCCACCAATAACGCTGCCACTATGAATACTCACTCGATCATCAATCTTAGTGCGCCTGTAAACCGTCACATTGGGATAAAGCACGCAATCTTCGCCTAGGGTGGTTTCATGCCCCACATAAGCGCCAGCACCAATACGACTGCCGCGCCCCACAGACACCCCTGCTTCAAGCCTCACATAGGCTTCAACACAAATATCTTTACCCAATTGCACATTATCTCCAATGATCGCCGTGGGGTGTACCCCTAATGTGGGTTTGGGTTCAGGATAAAAAAGCGCAAGAGATTGTGCCCAAATATGTTTAGGGTTTGCTGATCGAATTCCTGGAGAACCTTGCAAATCCATCATCCCATCAGAAACTAAAACGGCAGATGCCTGTGCAGTTAAAGCCTGCTTTAAATGGGCTGCATCTTCAGCAAATATTAAGCAACCTTCTTGGACATTTTCGGCAGAACTGATTCCATGGATGCGCGTAGCACCATCGCCTACTAATTCACCACCCACTAATTGGCATAACTCTGATAAGGACAATTCCATACTGATCTCCGTTTCCATGGTCTAGCGGAATTACCCTTACAGGGTAAGCTTTACCCTGACGAATTGATACAAGAAAGGTGCTTAATGGAGTTTATCTGTATCAAATAGCCGAGAAGAACCTACGCCACAACTGATAATCGAACGCATCGCGTCTTCTACAGAAACCGAAAGCACTTTGACTTTGTCTTTAGGGAGGTGGTAAATATTACCAGACGTTGGATTCGGCCCTGTGGGCACAAATACAGTCATTCCGCTCTCATACTCATCCGTCACAAATGCCGTCATCCAAACATCATTGCCATACACATTAGCCAATGCCACTTTTGAAAAAGGAGAGGCCTTGCCTCCCATAAACTGAAGCACCGTCTCTTTAACTAAAGAATATCCCGGTATGCGCAGCAGAAAATTGCCTTCAATAGTCCGCTGAAAGAACAAACCCGACTGGGTCCGAATCATCAAACCGAGAAAAAAACAAATCCCAATCACCGTAAATAAGGCTAAAAGTGTTGCCCAAAACTCACGAAACGCCATTTTGGCAACAAACA
>JAJDCC010000202.1 GCA_029261015.1 Candidatus Omnitrophota bacterium
TTGGGCGGAAGTGAGTAGTTTGGTGGCTCAGTGGTCTAATTTGGGGGCATTTGTGATTGCTCCGACCGTTAAGCGCAGCATCATGAAGCAAATCGAATTGGTGCCTTTGGGGGTTCGCCGATTGGTGTGTGTGATGGTTTCTGATGATGCCATGGTGACAACACATACCGTTGAAATTGAAGAGGCTCTTAGCAAAGATGAGCTTGGAGCTGTGGTGAGGTATTTAAACAGTGAGCTTTCAGGGCTACCTTTCAATGAACTCTTGGAATTTATAGAACGTAAGCTACTGCAGCAGGAAGATGCGCTTTATTATCTGTTAAGGCAGTGTGCAGAAATCTTAAACCACGCATTGTCGACAGAACCTGAAGACCGTTTGTATTTTGATGGCGCCCGTTTCTTATTTGCTCAACCTGAATTTCAGCAAGACCCCATGCAGGCGTGTCGATTGTTGCAAGGGTTGGAGCAACAAGAGGCTTTGATGCAACAATTGCGAGACGACTTAGTGTCTTCAGATAAAACGACGATTCGCATCGGGGCCGAATTAGGTATTGAAGGTTTAGAAGAATGTAGTACCATTACAGCCCCATTTCATTTGGGTAAAACTGGGCGTGGCGGCGTAGGGATTTTAGGACCTAAGCGAATGAATTATGCCAATGCCCATAACTTGGTTCGGTCGATAGCCGACTTTTTATCGCGACAATTAGTGAGTACTTATTAATGACGAAAAAAGAAAAAAGACAAGAGGTGGATGAGACTCTTGATAGAGATCAGCAGTCCGATCAGACAGAGCCTCAGGAACCTGAAGTTGAGTTGACTGAAATTGAAATTTTACAGAAAGAACTTGAGGCTGCACGTGCTGATTCCATTGAGGCGCAGGAGCGTTCTTTAAGAATGCTTGCTGAATTAGACAACACCAAGAAAAGATTGGAGCGCGATAAAATTGCCTTTGTGCAATATGCAGCCGAGCGCATCATTCGCGATTTATTACCCATTTTAGACAGTTTTCAGCAGGCAGTGCAAAACACTGCTGATGAAAAGACCGCAACTGACGGAGCCTCAATGAAAGGTATCCGATTGATTTATGATCAGTTGCAAAGTCTTATCAAAAAAGAAGGGGTTGAACGCATGGAAACGGTGGGAAAACCCTTTGATCCAAATCTGCACGAAGCGGTCATGCAAGTGCCCGTAGAAGATGGCCAACCTGAAGAACAGGTGGTTGAGGAATTACAAATTGGTTACACCATGCATGGCAAGGTATTACGTCCTGCCATGGTTAAAATTTCAAAAAGTTAGACCTTAGGAGGAGATTAAAGAATGGCTAAAGTAATTGGTATCGACTTAGGAACGTCAAACTCAGCAGCAGCGGTAATGGAACAGGGGCGACCACAAATCATTCCTTCAGCGGAAGGAACCAGCGTGGGTGGAAAGTCTTTCCCATCTGTGGTTGCATTTGCTAAAGGGGATCAGCTTTTAGTGGGTGAACCAGCACGTCGTCAGGCTGCAACGAATCCAGAAGGCACTATCATTGCAGCCAAGCGTAAGATGGGTACAGATCATGTTTTTAAAGCTGCAGGCAAAGATTACACCCCGCAGCAAATTTCAGCATTTATTCTGCAAAAAATTAAGCGTGATGCAGAAGCTTACTTGGGTGAACCTGTGACGCAGGCTGTGATTACCGTTCCTGCTTATTTTAACGATAACCAGCGTCAAGCGACCAAAGATGCAGGCTCGATTGCAGGTCTTGAGGTGTTGCGTATTGTCAATGAGCCTACTGCGGCGTGTTTAGCTTACGGTTTGGATAAATCAGAGCAAGAGCAAACCATTTTGGTTTTTGATCTTGGTGGTGGAACACTCGATGTGACCATCATGGAGATGGCTCAAGGTGTGTTTGAGGTGAAGTCCACAAGTGGTGACACGCAATTGGGTGGCACCGATATGGATAACACGCTGATTGACTACATTGCCGAAGAGTTTAAAAAGGCAGAAGGCGTGGATGTGCGTAACGATAAGATTGCTATTCAGCGTATTCGTGAAGCTGCTGAAAAGGCTAAGATTGAATTGTCAACGGTGATGGAAACTGATTTGAATCTTCCGTTTATTACAGCGGATGCATCAGGCCCTAAGCACTTAACACTTCAATTGAAGCGATCGACATTAGAGCAGCTCATTGATCCGGTGATTCAACGCTGTAAGCATCCAGTTGAACAAGCCTTGAAAGATGCTGATCTGAAGGCTAGCGATATTGATCGCATCATTATGGTGGGTGGTCCGACCCGTATGCCGATTGTTCAACAATTCTTAGAGAGCAAAATTGGTAAGAAGGTTGAGCGTGGTGTGGATCCTATGGAATGTGTGGCGCATGGCGCTTCTGTTCAGGCTGGTATTATTAAGGGTGATGTTAAAGATGTGTTGTTGCTCGATGTGACGCCGCTTTCGTTGGGGATTGAAACCCTTGGTGGGGTGACGACCAAGTTGATTGAGCGTAACACGACTGTACCTACCAAAAAGAGTCAGGTCTTTTCGACTGCGCAGGACAACCAGGCGGCTGTAACCATTCGTGTGTTGCAAGGTGAGCGCGAAATGGCGGCAGATAACAGTGACTTAGGTCAATTCAATCTTGAAGGTATTCCACCAGCAGCGCGTGGTATTCCACAAATTGAGGTGACCTTTGATATCGACGCCAATGGTATTGTGCACGTGACGGCTAAGGATCAGGGACCTGGCAGGGAACAGTCCATTAAGTTTTCAGCGCCTGATAAATTATCCTAAGAAGATAGGGAGAGAGTGGGGA
>JAJDCC010000203.1 GCA_029261015.1 Candidatus Omnitrophota bacterium
TAAAGATCCCTGGAGATGAAATTTGGCAAGCGCATCAAGTAGCCAAACAATGCTTATTTAAAACGATTGAGACACAAACACAGATAACAATGGACCCTGAAGTGCTTACGGTTGGGTTTGCGCGTCGTGCGGCGTCCTACAAAAGGGCAGATCTCTTGTTTCATGATGTGGATCAATTGAATCAGTTAGCTGAAGAAATTGGCTCATTACAGATTGTTTATGCTGGAAAAGCGCATCCTAAGGATGAGCCTGGCAAAAATTTGATACAACAAGTGATCCGTTCTGCCAAAAAATTGAGCAGCAAAATCAAATTTGTTTATCTGCCCAACTACAATATGCACTTGGGTAAACAGATTTGTGCAGGAGTGGATGTTTGGTTAAATAATCCCAAACCCCCATTGGAAGCTTCTGGAACCAGTGGAATGAAAGCCGCTTTAAATGGAGTTCCCAGTTTAAGTGTTTTAGATGGTTGGTGGATCGAAGGGCATATTGAAGGCGTAACGGGATGGAAGATTCCTTCAGAAGCCGGTGTCATTGAGGATGTGAAAGCTAATAAAGAAGATGCATCAGCATTGTATTCACAACTGAGCAAGATATTGCGGTTATACTATCAGGACCGTAATCAATTTGTTGAAGTCATGCGTCACAGCATTGCTTTAAATGGATCTTTTTTTAACACACAGCGTATGATGCAACAGTATGTCGTGAGGGCTTATTTTCGCTAATGAAACGCATCTATTCCACACACAACGCAAAAGCAGACGCACTCATCAATCAATTGGTAGACACTTTTGAGGGGAATGAAGATGCCAAACTCTTAAAAGAAATGTTGACCTCTGTATATCGGATGGGGGAAGACCAATCTGCTACTGGTGATTTGAAAATCATCAATTCAGCGCTTAAGGAGTTGCAGTTTGCGTTTAGGCTCTACCGGCCTTACAGAGATTTACGTAAAGTCTGTGTGTTTGGGTCAGCGCGGTTAAAAGAGGATCACCCCGCCTATCAAGAAGCCAAGAAATTTGGCAAATTGATGGCTGATGCAGGGTGGGGAGTCATTACAGGGGCTGCTAGTGGCATTATGCGTGCAGGACATGAAGGCGCAGGAGCTGAAGCGAGTTTTGGGTTGAATATCCGATTACCTTTTGAGCAAGAAGCGAATCCGGTCATAGCTGAAGACGATAAATTGGTCAACTGTAAGTATTTTTTCACAAGGAAACTCTTATTCATTAAAGAATCCCATGCGACAACGCTTTTTGCGGGTGGCTTTGGGACCCTGGATGAAGGGTTTGAATCTTTAACGCTTGTACAGACGGGAAAATCAGACCCACGTCCCATCGTTTTTGTGGATGTTGAAGGCAACCATTTCTGGACTGAGTTACTGGCTTATTTAAAGAGTATGGTTGAGAAGGGAGTGATTTCTGAAGGAGATCTTTCCTTATATCAATTGGCACATTCAGCCGAAGATGCTTGCGAAATTCTAAAGAATTTCTATTCCACCTATCACTCAATACGCTATGTTCGCGAAATATTGTCGGTCAGATTGTCCAAGCGTTTATCCGAAGAATCTGTTGATTTACTCAATCAGGAATTTAGCGACATATTGACGAGTGGAAAAATAGAACAAGGGGTGGCTTTGCCAGAAGAATCTGATGAGCCAGCCTTACAAGAATATCCACGATTAATTATGAATTTTGATCGCCGCAGTTATGGACGTTTCATCAATCTCATTGAACGGATCAACCGCTTAGGTGCATAACGCATGTCTCAAAAGGAATCCCCTCGAGGGCACGCCTTTGGTACGTCAGCCGTTTTTCTCTCGTCTATTTGCACCATTTTAGGTGCGGTGCTCTATCTCCGATTTGGTTATGCTGTTGCACATGTTGGGGTATTAGGTACGCTCTTAATCATTGCCATTGGGCACATGATTACCATTCCTACAGCACTGGCTGTTTCTGAAATTGCTACCAATCAACGTATTGAAGGCGGTGGAGAATATTTCATTATCAGCCGATCCTTTGGCACCACGATTGGGGGGTCTATTGGAATCACTTTATACCTGTCTCAGGTATTCTCTTTAGCCTTTTATCTACTCGCATTTGGAGAAGCTTTTGGCCCTGTTTTCCATTGGGTTAACCTTCAGGGTTGGCTACCTTTTGCTATTAATGATCCGCGTTTTGTCAGCATTCCTGTTTGTGTCGCCTTGGTTTTATTGATGGCTTTTCGGGGAGCCTCGGTGGGTGTCAAAGCCTTGTGGGGAGTGGCTTTTCTGCTCGCAGCATCATTGGGGATGTTTTTTCTGGGCTCACGCTCTCCAGCTGAAGTGCAAGGCAGTTTGGATATCACCAACACCGTAGTCCAGCCGGATTCTTTTTTTAAAGTCTTTGCTGTCGTCTTTCCAGCCTTCACGGGGATGACTGCTGGCGTAGGACTATCCGGTGATTTGCGCAACCCTGAGCGCTCAATACCGATTGGTGTCATGAATGCCACCATTGTGGGCATGATTGTGTATGTGGCCGTTGTGTTTAAGTTAGCCACAAATGCCACTAGTATGGAGCTGGCCACAGACCAACTCATCATGAGTCAGATTGCAGTTTGGGGCCCCATCATTCCTATTGGTTTGGGTGCAGCTGCGCTGTCTTCGGCATTGGGCTCAATTATGGTCGCGCCACGCACCTTGCATGCATTAGCCAATGACAGGGTTTTACCCTCTAAGCTTTTTTGCCAGCTACTGGCTAAAGGGCGGGGAGATCACAACGAACCCGTCAATGCCACTTTCTTATCTGGAGCCATAGTCTTTGTTGTGGTTTCAATGGGGAGCATTAACTTGGTGGCCGAATTCATCACGCTCTTTTTCTTGGTGACCTATGGCGCTTTGTGTGGCATTTCTTTTCTGGAACATTTTGCAGCCAACCCTTCTTATCGTCCCTCATTTCGATCTCGCTGGTATTTATCCTTAGCCGGATCTGTGCTGTGTTTTCTCATCATGCTGCAACTCAATTTTGTGCATGCATTAGTGGCCATTGCCTTACAAGTCGGCATTTACCTGGCTTTGAAGGCTTCTGGGCGTGGGCAAAGGGATCTTTCAGCCATTTTTCAGGGGGTCATGTTTCAGACAACGCGTAACTTGCAAATTCTACTGCAAAAACGGTTTGCCTCTTTTCGGGTAAAATCCTGGCGGCCGTCATTCATTTCTATTCAAAGTGGAACCTTTGACCATCCTAATGCTTTTGATTTTCTAAAATGGGTGTCGCATCGGTATGGATTCAGCACATTGATTCATCATATTGAAGGGAAGTTATCGCCTCAAACGACGCAGGATGCGCGCCGTATCCTGGCGCGTATGATTGAATTGACTCAGATGAGTAATGCTTCGGTTTTTGTGGATACGGTGGTGTCTCCATCCTATGAAACGGCACTGGCTCAAATGGTTCAGGTTGCGGGTGTTTCTGGCTTGGAAAATAACAGTATTCTATTTGAGTTTCAAGAGGCACATCCTGAAGAAATTGAGCAAAGCGTCGATTCCTGTAAGTTAGTGGCAGGTTTAGGTATGAATATCTGTGTCTTGCGCTCATCTGATAGGCGTTTTGGATTCCGTAAGAAGATTCACATTTGGCTGACACAAGATGATGAGAATAACGCAAATCTCATGATTATTCTGGCGTTCATCATTATGGGGCATTCAGATTGGGAGAGCAGTGAAATCACCATCTACGCCAGCTATCCAGAGGACATCTTAATTCAGGAAAGAGCCAAACTCACTGAGCAGATTCAGTCAGGGCGTTTACCTATCGCTTTAAGAAAAGTCCGAATGCTACGCTATACCGATGAAGACACTCTAGATGCGCAAATTGTGCGTTCTTCAGCAGAAGCTGATTTGACTATGATTGGATTTAAATTAGAAAACTTGGAGAAATCCGGATCAGATCTGTTTAAGAGCTACCCTGGTGTGCATGATGTTCTTTTTGTCTGTTCCACGCGCGAAATTAAAATGATCTAATATGCAGAAAGTGTGGCATGTGTTCTTTAGCTTTTCTTTATTGTTAAGCAGTAACCTCCCCACACTCTATGCCGAAGACACTACGTGGGTCGAGGTTAAGCTTCCCAATAGTCAAACCATTCGCGCTGAATTAGCGTATACCTCCCAAAAACGTATCCGAGGTTTGATGTTCCGACGATCATTAAAACCACGTCATGGCATGCTATTTGTCATGCCAGAACAAAGGATGCAGGCTTTTTGGATGAAGAATATGAAGATGGCTCTGGATATCCTCTTTTTATCTGACGATGGAACCATCACTAAAATTGTAGAATCGATTCCACCACCTTCAGAGAATGCGCAAAACATCCCTAGGGCGGTGGGATTTGGACGTTTTGTCCTTGAGTTAAGTGCAGGGAGTGCGCGTGCAGAACAATTATCGATTGGAGATCGGCTTGCATTTGAATTACCCTTTGCGCTGGAAAGTGTCCATTGATGTCAAATAATTGCGAACAAGAAAATATTCGATTAGGCTCTGTCCTGAATGAGCATGGAACGACCTTTTCGCTCTCTAGTTTTGGAGCGGAAAAGGTTGAGGTTTGTCTCTTTAATTCAGTTAAGGACACAGCAGCTACACACTCAATTCCACTTGAGAAGGTGGAGAAAGATGTTTGGACTGTCACGCTCAAAGACATTAAAGCCGGGCAATTGTATGGGTATCGTGTGTATGGGCCTTTTGATCCCAAGTCCGGACACCGGTTCAATCCGAATAAAATTTTAATTGATCCCTATGCACGTATTGTGACACGCACCCAAAACTGGCATGAATCTTTATTGGGCTCACGTGTGCACCCCAAAACACAACAGGAAGTGATTGACCATCATGACAGCGCCAGCCATGCGCCTTTGAGCATCGTTGCAGATGAATCCTTTGATTGGCAAGGAGATCGGCGCCCGAAAACACCTTGGGAAGAGACCCTCATTTATGAATGCCATGTCAAAGGAATGACTCAAACACATCCAGGATTACCCACATCTTTGAAGGGTTCTTATTTGGGGTTAGCGCATCCTGAAGTTTTGTCTCACTTTAAAGACCTAGGGGTAACGGCTATTGAGCTTTTGCCCGTGTATGCTTTTTT